>DASZJN010000001.1:0-4190 GCA_035948045.1 Acidimicrobiales bacterium
GGTCGGCGGATCGGTGGGAGTGGATCCGTCCGGGAGGAGTACGTCGAAGCCGTCCGGCGTGTTGAGCATGCCCGGGGCCTGCCGGCCGTATCGGTGACCCCGTACCGCCACACAAGGGCCTGGGTGGACGGATCGATCGCCACCATCCGGTGCCGTAGTCGTCGTTGGTCATGAGGACCCCGCCGGGAGGAGCTCGGTGAGCGACGGCTGATCGACGGGGCGTGAGGAACGGACGCTGCACCAAACGGAACGGGAGAACCGGCGCGACCGGCCTCTGTCGGCGGATGGGCAAGTCGCGGGACGAACTATTAGGTCAGCCTAACCCCTGCGACCGAGGCCGAACGGACACTTCAGCCGTGAATCGGCCGGGGGCGCCGGTCAGCTCCGGAACGACAACCACCGACACGGGCCACCCCGAAAATGGGGCCCGAGGCGGCCTTCCCGGGCCCACCGAAGCAGATGGCTGGTGCGTGGGTAAGAATGCCGATGAGGGCAAGACACGGAGGTGGGCCATGGGCGACGAGGTGACTGCGGGCGATGGCGTTCCGACGAGGATCGTGGTCGGGACCGACGGTTCGGAGACGGCGGAGCGGGCGGTCTGGAAGGCGACGGCCCTGGCCAAGGCGGTGGGGGCGGAATTGGTGGTCGTGTCCGCCTACCGCAATCGCGCGCCAGCCGTCCCGGCGGCCGGCGTCTCGTTGGATTCCGGGTGGGCGGCGGCAGCCCATTCCGCGGCCGAGGACCACACCAACCATGCCGTGGAGTCGGCCCGTTCCGCCGGTGTCCGATCTGCCTCCGGTCGGGCCGTGGCCGGCGAGCCAGCGGAGGTGCTCATCAAGGTCGTCGAGGACGAGCAGGCCGACCTGCTCGTCGTGGGATCGAAGGGGATGCAGTCCACGGCGCGTTTCCTGCTCGGCCCGATCGCCAACCGGGTGTCCCACAAGGTCAACTGCGACCTGTTGATCGTCGAGACCAGTCACTGAACCCGGTCGCGGGTGCCGGTCCCCGCCGATCCGGTCTGTCAGAGGGAACGGGAATCAACGTCAGTCCAGGCGCTGCAGCGCTTCGGCGGCCCGCCGTTCGACGTTCCCGTACCCGTTGGCGACTGCGGCGGTCTGCGCCTTGGTCAGCAGCGTCCGGGCCTTCGCACGGTCGCCCGGCGCCCGGCGTTCGGCGAGCATCTTTCCCCACGAGAGGTCGGTGCGGGCCGCGAAGAACTTGGCCCCCATGCGCTGGCTGATGGCGGCGGCCTGGTCGAAGTAGGTCTCCGCCCGGTCGAACTCGCCGGTGACCGTGGCCAGGCCCCCGAGGTAGTGGCTGACCGGGGCTAGTGCTGAAGCCCCGGTGGCGGGCAGCTGGGCTGCCCAGGGCTCCAGGTGCACGAAGAGGGCAGCGGCAGCATCAGCGTGCCGGCACTCGATGGCAGCCTCGGCGAAGTCGACCATTCCCGTGAGCCACGTCTGGTCCAGGGGCAACTGGAACCCGGCGGCGGCGCCTTCCTCGAGCAGTTCGACGGCGCGATCGACTCGGTCTCCTTCGACGTGCGCCTTGGCCAGCAAGGACATGAAGAACATGGGCGGGATGTCCGGGGTCTCCGAAGCCATCTTCTCGATCAGCGGGATGAGCTCGCTCTGCGTGCCCCGTTGGCCGCTTACGATGTTGAACTGGGCGCCGAAGATGACGGCGGCATCCGGCTGTCCCGTGTCGGTGCCGATCTGGAGCGCTTCCGTGGCGTGTTGCTCGGCCAGGTCCGTGTCCCCGGCGATCTGGGCCCGGAGGGAGCGCCGGAACCGGTTTCCCCAAGCCATGGCCGGCTGGTTGAGTTGCGCGGCCATGGCCTCGTGGATGGCGATGCACCGGTCCATCTCCTCGAGGTCCCCGGACCGGGCCGCCGCTTCAGCGCGCCACTGTGCGGCCCAGAACAGCAGGACGGGGTCGCCGATGCGCTCGGCCCGCACGAGGCCCTCGGTGGCCCGGGCCTGGGTCACCTCGAGCATGGACGGCACCTGGAGAGGGAGGTGAACATGGTTGAGGACCCTCACTACGACGGCATCGTCGCCGGTTGCCTCGGCGATGGCAATGGCCTCCTCGGCCAACGCCTGCCGGCGATCGAGCGGGCTGCCGTGGGCGAGTTCCGAGCAGAGGGTGGCCAGCACCAGGGCCTGGTCAGGGTGGTCGGCGGGAAGCAGTTCGAGCGCCATCTCCAGCGTCTCGACCTTTTCCCTGTCCGTGGCACCGACGGCGCTGTAGAAACCGCGGTCATTGGCCAGGCAGGCAGCCACCAGTCGGTCGACATCGCCGATTCGGGCGGCCCGCCGCGCCGCGTCGAGAAGCGTGATCCGGAACGACGGGTCGCCGGTCTGTCGCTGTGAGGTCCCGAGCCCGATGGCCAGGTCGAGGAGCAGAACCGGATCCTTCTCGCCGGACTCGACACACAATCCGAGGGCAGTGGCGTAGTGCCGGAGCGCGTCGTACGGGGCCAGCGATCGGAGGGCGTCGTCGGCCGCCAGGCGGGAGAAGCAGATGGCCTTGGGTATGTTGGCGGGCGGAGTGGCATTGATCCAGTGGTGGGCGAGCTCGCCCACCCGCGTGCCCGGGTCGTCGCCACAGAAATCCTCCAGTGCCAGGGCGATGTGCTCGTGGGCGCGGGCCCGCCGTGTCGACCCGAGGCCCTCGTAGATCGTGCGCTGGACCAGCGCATGGCAGAAGTTGTACCGGCCCGGAGCGGCGTCGACCTCCTGCACCAGCGAAGAGGTGGCGGCTGACTCGAGGATGTCCAGCAGGTCGTCCACGTGGACCCGGGTGGCCCGCTCCAGGACGTCGAGATCGAAGTCCCGGCCGATCACCGCCGCCGTGGCGAGCACCCGCTCGGCATCGACCCCGAGGCGCGCCACCCGTCCGCCGATCACCTCGCGGACGCTGGCGGGCAGGGCCGTCTGGTCCAGCGTGCCGGTGCCGACCCAGCGACCAGCCTGGTCCCGGTGGATGGCACCGATGTCCCGCAGATGACGGAGGACCTCGGTCACGAAGAACGGGTTGCCATCGGTTTCACGGTGGACCAAGTCGGCGAGGCCCACACCGAATGCGTCGAGACGATGCCCCGCCGCAGCCTCCATCAACGCATGCACGCCCGGCTCGTCCAGTCCGCTGAGCTCCAGCCGGGAGACACCCTTCTGCCGCCAGATCGACCCCAGCGTCTCGCGGAGGCCGGGGGCCTGGGGAAGCTCGCTGTCCCGGAAGGTTCCGAGCACCAGCACCCGCATGGCCGGCTCCGCCGCGGTCACCTGGCGAAGCAGGGCCAGGCTCCCGCTGTCCGCCCACTGGAGATCGTCGAGGACGAGGACCACGGGTTGCTCCCGCGAGAACTCGGTCAACAGCCCGACGGCTGCGGCAAACAGCAAGTAGCGCTCCGAGTCGGGGTCGGTGGCCTTCGACGGAGGCAGGTCGGGGATCCTGTCGCGGAGCGCCGGCACCAGCCGCGCCCATTCGGACCCGAAGGCGCCCACCAGTGCACGGAGGCGGTTCTCATCCGCATGGGCGACAACGGGGCCGAACGCCTCCGCGAAGAGCTGGTATGGAGTGGCGAGGTCCTCCTCGCAGTGCCCGAACAGGACACAGGCCCCGTGGCCGAAGGCGAGGCGAGACGCTTCAGCCACGAGGGTGCTCTTCCCCTGGCCCGCCTCGCCTGACACGAGCACCACCTCTCGTCCTCCACCGCCCATGACACGCTGCAACGCGTCTTCCAACCGGGAGATCTCCGCTTCCCGACCGACCACGTTCGCCGGGCCCACTGCGAGGCGCGGCGGAAGCGGGACGCCCGCTTCGGCACCGGCCACAGGCTCCCAGAGCACCTCCACTGTCTGGACCGGGTCACGCAGACCCTTGAGGGGGAGCTCTCCGAGCGGTCGGAAGTCGAGAGGGCTCCGCCGGCCGGCCATCAGCCGAACCACGTCGGCGGCCAGGATTTGCGAGGGGTCGCAGGCGGCGCACAGGCGGGAGGCCTCGACAACCGGGTCCCCGAAGTAGTCATCCTCCTCGCGGACCACCTCGCCACCGCTCAGTCCGACCCGTAGCCCGACCGAGTGCTCACGACCACGGTTGTCCCGCTCGACGGCCTGCTGCAGGGCGACCCCACAGGCCAGGGCGGCCGATGCCGACGAGAACACCGCCATGAGCCCATCGCCCAGGTT
>DASZJN010000002.1:0-5622 GCA_035948045.1 Acidimicrobiales bacterium
ACCCGACCACGCCGGGCCGCCCTAGTCATGCGGCCGCCCGGGGCGGCGCCGGGTTTGCGGCCGGCCTGCGTGGTCGGGTCCGGGCCGGCGTGCACGGACGACCCCGATGCATCACCCGAAAGTGAAGTCGTAGGCCTGCACCCCGGAGGATACCGCCAATGACAGAACTGCCTGCTGCGACGAGGACGACCCGACCAGCTGGTAGAGCTTGGGCTCGCCGCTGACGGCGACCGTTCGAGTCGGCTTCCCGTCGACGGAGACTCGAATCGTCCCCGCTCCTCCCAGGACCAGGTAGACGTCCTTGGCCCGGAAGGCGAGGTCCAACGTCGCTCCTGGGCCGGCCGTGGAACTCTCCGCTCCGACCAACCACTGGCCGCTGTAGGCGTACTCGTCCTGGGGGATGGAGGGGGACGCCTGGTAGGTGGACATCTGATCCTGCTGCACGGTCTCCCCGGCGAGGTTCTGAAGGTGCTGGTAACCCAGGTACGACTCGGGCGTGGTCGGCTCGTTGGGCGTGGTGTTGGCGACATCGGTGGGCTTGGGCAGGACCACCTTCGGATCGGCCGCCAGCAACAATTGTCGGATGAAGGCCTCGCTCTGGGCGTACTGGCCCTCGCCGAAGTCGACGTGGCGCACGTGGCCGGTCGCATCGACCAGGTATTCGGCCGGCCAATAGTTGTTCTGGTACGCGTTCCAGGTCGAGTAGCCATTGTCGATGGCGATCGGATAGGCGACGCCGAGTTGGCCGGCGGCCTGTGACACGTTGGAGACCACGTGCTCGAAGGCGAACTCGGGTGTGTGGACACCGATGATGGTCAGACCGTCCTTGGCGTAGGAGCGGTTCCAAGCCTCGAGATGTGGAAGCGTGCGCTGGCAGTTGATGCACGAGTACGTCCAGAAGTCGACCAGGACGACTCTGCCCCGCAGGCCCCTCAGCGACAGGGGCTCGTTTCCGGGCGTGTTCAACCACCGGCCGATTCCGGAGATCGGTGGTGCCGTTCCGCACTGCTGCAGGGTGGCACTGGCGTCGGTACAGGATGCGATGGCGCCACCCGAGTTGTTGCCGGTGACGCTGCCCAGAGCCTGCTTGGCGCTGGCGTTGGCCTCGATCCTGGTCTGGAGCGAATTGGTGTAGCCGGGCAAGGCCCTCTGCAGACCGTCGGTCAGGTTCGCGCCGATGACCAGAGCCGTGAGCACGAGAACGGCCCCGATCACCTTGCGGGCCACGGCGGCCTGCGATCGGACCAGATGCATCCGGGTCCCCAGACGCTGCCCGAGCAGCGCGAAGACGAGCAGGGGAACAGCGATGCCAAGGGCGAACGCCACCGTCAGCAGAAAGGCCCCGAAGCCGAATCGGTGATTGGCGCCGACCACGGTGATGGCGGCGAGCACCGGGCCTGCGCAGGGCACGAAGACCAGTCCGAGGCTGAGGCCCAGCACGAACCCACCACTGTCGCTGTGCTGACGGCCACCGGCCACCCTGGCGAACGGGCGCTCCAACACATCCCCGATCGCCGGAACGATCAGCCCCAGACCGACCACGCCGAGCACGATCAGTCCAATCCATCGCAGTGCGTCCTGGGGGAGGCCCAACAGGCTCAGCAACCACGAGCCGATCAGGGTGAACACCGAGAAGCTCAAGACCAGTCCCCCGACCACCGCCAGCGGCCGCCGGCGGCGGCGCCGTCGAATCTCGGACAGCTGTACGTCGGGCTCGGCCAGCTGCACGTCGGCCGAGCCCGCGACGGCGCCGACCGCGTCGGCCCCAGAGGACAACTGGGCCGACCCACCCTCTTCCCGCCCATCGTCGGGGAGACCACCGGCCGCCCCGGCGGCGAAGATCACGGGCAGCACGGGGAGAATGCACGGGGATATCCCCGTGACCAGACCTCCGAGGAATCCGATGAGGACGACGGTGATCACCCGGTCAGCTTCCCACGGTGCATGCCTGAGATCCGTTCAGCCAATCACACCGGGTTCCGGTCCGCGGTTCGGCAAGCCCGACGCGCCACCCACCGTCGGTGCCCGGTCGCGGCCTTGTTGGACGCGCCGGGGCCAGCCTCTCGACCGTGCAGTCCCACCCGATGTCGCGATTTGGGGTCGCCGACAGGTCAGGCCGACGACGGACTCACTGCTCCCCGTCGATGCGGCTGCGGTCGGATTCCAGCCGGTGCACGAACCGTTCGAGTTGGATGCTCACCGCCAAGGGCCCGGCACTGCCGGGGGTGGTGCGGCGGGTGACCGCCACGCCCGGCTCCAAGAGCGCAGCCGCCTCCGAGCCCAGGGCGGGGTGTGCCTCCACCAACTCCTCCAACGGGACCCGCCGCTCGATGGAATCGTGCACCAGTCCGCCGACCACCGTATGGGCCTGCCGGAAGGGCATTCCCCGTTCGACCAACCATTCGGCCAGGTCCACGGCGGCCAGTGCGGAATCGGCGGCGGCTTCCTGCATGCGGTCAGTGTTGAACGTCACCGTCGTCATGACGCCGGCGAGCGCGGCCAAGGCCAGGTGGGTCTGGTCCACGGAGTCGAACAGTGGCTCCTTGTCCTCCTGGAGGTCCCGGTTGTAAGCGAGCGGAAGGCCCTTGAGCGTGGCCAGCAGTCCGGTCAGGTTCCCGATGAGCCGACCTGACTTTCCACGCGCCAGTTCGGCTACGTCAGGATTCTTCTTCTGCGGAAGCATCGAGCTGCCGGTGGCGAAGGCATCGTCAAGGACGGCGAAGCCGAATTCCTCGGTCGACCACACGACGAGCTCCTCGCCGATCCGGGACAGGTGCACGCCGAGTAGCGCCAGGTCGAACAGCGCTTCGGCGACGAAGTCCCGGTCGGACACCGCATCGAGTGAGTTCTCGAATCGGGAGCCGAAGCCCAACTCCTCCGCCACCCCGTCGGGATCGAGGGGCAGGGATGATCCGGCCAGGGCGCCGGCGCCCAGAGGGGACACGTCGAGCCGCTTCACCGTTGCCATCAGGCGGTCGAGGTCACGGGAGAGCGCCCATCCGTGAGCCAGCAGGTGATGGGCCAGCAGCACGGGCTGGGCCCGCTGCAGGTGGGTGTAGCCCGGAAGACCGGCATCACCGGCCTCCTTGGCTCGGGTCAGCAGGACCTCCTGGAGCGCCAGGATCTCCCTGGCCACGGAGCGCAGCTCGCGTTTGGCGTACAACCTGAGGTCGGTGGCGATCTGGTCATTGCGACTCCGGCCCGTGTGCAACTTCGCGCCCACGTCGCCTGCCAGTTCCGTCACCCGCCGCTCGACCGCCGTATGGATGTCCTCGTCGTCCGGAGCGAACGCGAACGTGTCCGAGGTCAGCTCCGCCTCCACCTGGTCGAGGGCGGCCAGCAGCTCCGTCACCTCGGCGTCCCCGAGCAGTCCTCCCCTCCCCAGCCCGCGCACGTGGGCGCGGGACCCGACCAGGTCGTCGAGGGCCAGTCGACGGTCGTAATGGAGGCTGGTGGAGTACCGCATGACCACGTCTGCCGTGCCGCCGCTGAGACGACCCTGCCACAGGGTCATCGGGGCGGGTCGGTGCCGGGGGCAGGGTCGCCGCCGCGGCCCTCTTGGACGGCGGACCAGGTGGCGACGCCCAGGCCCCACAGACGCACGAAACCCTCGGCGTCCTGATGGCGGAAGGTGTCCGAGGCGTCGTAGGTGGCCAGTCCATGGTCGTAGAGGCTGACGGGGCTGCGCCGTCCCGCCACCCAGCACCGACCGAGGTCGAGGCGAAGCCTGACCTCGCCCGTCACGTGGCGCTGCGACTCGCGGAAGAAGGCATCGAGCGCCTGCTTGAGGGGCGAGAACCACAGACCGTCGTAGACGAGCTCCGACCAGCGTGGCTCGAGCCGAACCTTCTCGTGATGGAGATCGCGCTCGAGCGTGAGATCCTCGAGATCCGCGTGGGCCATGAGCAGGGCCAGGGCCCCGGGGCACTCGTAGGTCTCACGGCTCTTGATGCCCACCCGGCGGTTCTCCACCATGTCGAGCCGGCCGAATCCGTACGAGCCGACCTTGAGGTTGACCTCGGCGATCAGCGGCTCGGGATCGAGGGCCCGTCCGTCGACCGACACCGGGACGCCGGAGTCGAAACCGATCACCAGTTCGGCCGGCTCGGTCGCGGTCGGCCGGGTCATCGTGTAGACGTCCTCGGGGGGCTCGTTCCACGGGTCCTCGATGATCCCGCACTCGATCGCCTTTCCCCAGAGGTTCTCGTCGATCGAGTACAGCTTCTCCTTGGTCACCGACAGGGGGATGTCCCACTTGGCCGCATACTCAATGCAGTCCTCGCGGCTCATCCCCCAGAGGCGAGCCGGTGCGACCAGTTCGAGATCGGGGGCCAGGGCGCGGGTCCCCACTTCGAACCGGACCTGGTCGTTCCCCTTGCCCGTGCACCCGTGGGCCACGGCATGGGCACCGTGCCTGCGGGCCTCGGCCACCAGATGCTTCACGATGACCGGACGGGACAGTGCCGAGACCAGGGGGTACTTGCCCTCGTACTTGGCGTTGGCCACCAGGGCCGGCATACAGAAGTCCTCGGCCATCTCGGCCCGGGCGTCGATCACGGTCGCCTCGACCGCCCCGGCGGCCAGGGCCTTGTGGCGGATGGCATCCCAGTCCTCTCCGCCGGACTCTGAGGCCTGGCCCACGTCCACGGCCACGGCGATGACCTCGGCCCCCCGGTTCTCGATCAACCAACGGACGGCCACTGATGTGTCCAGGCCCCCGCTGTACGCCAACACCACTCGCTGTGCCATGTTCAACCCCTTTCCGATGATGCGGTGGGCGCAGGTGGCGCGGTCGATGTCCGTTCATCGGATACCCCCTGCATCGCTCCCTTCCCGCTGGACGCCTTCTCCCGGGACGCCTTCTGCGGCGGCCTCTGCGCTGCCACCTTTCCCGGGGGAGGTTCCGATCTGTTGGCCCACTTCGGCTCGAGACCGGCGACGGCCGCCAGGCGATCGGCGACGGTTGCGCCTCCGGAGGCCTCCGACGCCACGACGAGCACGGTATCGTCGCCGGCGACCGTCCCGATGACACCGGGAAAACCGCTGCGATCGAGGGCCGAGCCTACGACATGGGCGGAGCCCGGAGGCGTCCGCAGCACGATCAGATTGGCGGAATAGTCCGCCTCCACCACCCATTCGCCGAGCACCCTCCGCAAGTGGTCCTCGGGGGCGACCTGCTGGGACGGCAACTCGGGCAGCGCGTAGGCCGTCTCGCCGCCGGGCAGGCGGACCTTCAGGGCACCCAGTTCCTCGAGGTCCCGCGACACGGTGGTCTGGGTGGCGTCGATTCCCTCGCCCGCCAACAACTCGACCAGGTGGGATTGACTTCCCACGGCCCGGGTCTCCAAGAGCTTGGTAATCCGATGCTGGCGCTGGTGTTTGGTCATCGGGGGCGGTCCTCCTCCCCGGCCAGAGGAGCGACTCCCATGACCCACGCCAACAGCCCGCGCATGGCGTGCATGCGATTGACCGCCTGCATCCACACCACGCTCCGAGGGCCGTCCACCACGGCGGCACTGATCTCCTCGCCCCGGTGGGCGGGAAGGCAGTGGAGAACCACCGCGTCCTGTGCCGCCACCGCCAGGAGCGACTCGTCGACCGAATAGCCGGCGAACGCTGCCA
>DASZJN010000003.1:0-3380 GCA_035948045.1 Acidimicrobiales bacterium
GCCGGCGGCTTCGACGTGCTCGGCGCCCACTGGGACGTGATGGACGAGCGGGCCGAGGAGTTCGGCACCACCGTCGACCGCAGCAAGTGGCGCCTGGTCGGGCCCATGCACATCGCCGACACCAAGGAGCAGGCCATCAAGGACGTCGAGTTCGGCCTCGAGGAGTGGGTCGACTACTTCCAGCGGGTGGCCGCCCTCCCGCTCGCCCCCGACACCACCAACTTCGAGTCATTGGTCGACGCCCTCAACGCCTCGGGCTTCGCCGTGATCGGCACGGTGGAGGACGCCATCGCCCAGGTGGCCCGCCTGCGCACCCAGTCCAAGGGCTTCGGCACCTTCCTGCTCATGGGGCACGAGTGGGCCGATACCGAGGCCACCCGCCACTCCTACGAGCTCATCGCTCGATACGTGGCCCCCGAGTTCCAAGGCTCCTCGTCCACCCTGACCGCCAGCCGCGACTGGGCGGCCGAGAACCGGCCCGAGTTCATCGGGGCCGCCGGCAACGCCGTCATGTCCGCCATCCAGAAGCACCACGACGAGAAAGCAGCCAAGAGCGCCAATGTCTGAATCCCCCGCAGCCTCTGAATCCCCCGCAGCCTCCGCAGCCGCCATCCCCGGCGTCACCCACGAGCAGATCCCGGCCAACGGGATCGAGCTCCACGTCGCCACCGCCGGCCCGGTCGACGGCAAGCCCGTGGTGCTCTGCCACGGCTTCCCCGAGCTCTGGTACTCCTGGCGCCATCAGATCACCGCCCTGGCCGACGCCGGCTACCGGGTCATGGCGCCCGATCTGCGGGGCTACGGCACCAGCAGCGCGCCCAAGGAGGTCACGGCCTACGGGTCCGACCAGCTCACGGCCGACCTGGGTGGCCTGCTCGACCACTACGGCTACGAGCGGGCGCACTTCACCGGTCACGACTGGGGCTCGATGGTGGTCTGGGAGATGGGCCGGCTCCACCCCGGTCGCGTCTCGTCCATCTACAACATGAGCGTCCCCTACTCCCAAGCCCCGGCCCCGCCGCTCGAGATCTTCGAGGTCCTCTTCGAGGGCAAGTTCTTCTACATGGTGTACTTCCAGGAGGTGGGGCCGCCCGAGAAGGAACTCGAGGCCGATACCCGCCACTTCCTGCGCACGATGTTGTGGTCGGCCTCGGGTGAGGGCCTCAGCTCGGGTGGCGGCCTCTTCCAGGACGTGCCCCGGGAGGGCACCGGGTTCATCGACATCCTCACCCCACCGCCCGAGAAGCTCCCGGCCTGGATCACCGAGGCGGACGTCGACGTCTACGTCGAGGGCTTCCGGCGCAACGGGTTCTTCGGGCCCATCAGCTTCTACCGCAACATGGACGCCAACTGGGTGCGCAGCAAGGACATCGCGCCCTCCGTCTACACCATGCCGACCGGATTCCTCACCGGTTCGCTCGACCCGGTGATGACGATGATGCCCGATGCTGGCGCGGTGATGGCGGCGGAGCTCCCCGACTTCCGCGGCATGACCTTGGTGGAGGGGGCCGGCCACTGGGTCCAACAGGAGAACCCGGGCGAGACCAACGCCGCCCTGTTGGCCTTCCTCGCCGCCCTGGACTGACCGGCGGGTGTCGTGACGTACTCCATTGTCGCCCGCGACACCGACAACGGCCGGCTCGGCGTGGCCGCCCAGAGTTGTTATTTCGCCCTCGGCTCGGTGCTGCCCTGGGCCCGGGCCGGCGTCGGCGCCGTGGCCACCCAGTCGATGGTCGACCCGGGCTACGGGCCCCGCTGCCTGGACCTCCTGGCCGATGGCCTCCCGGCTCCCGACGCCCTGGACCGGGTCCGCGCCGCCGACGAGGGACGCGACGTGCGCCAGGTCGGCCTGGTCGACGCGGCCGGCCGCGTGGCCTCCTTCACCGGGGCCCTCTGCATCGACCACCTGAGCCACGCCGCCGGGGACGGCTACTCGGCCCAGGCCAACATGATGGCCGGACCCGGCGTCTGTGAGGCCATGGCCGAGGCCTTCGAGCACGCGACCGGGGGCCTGGCCAACCGCCTGGTCGCCGCCCTGGTGGCCGCGGAAGGTAAAGGTGGGGACGCCCGCGGTCAGATGTCGGCCGCCGTCATCGTGGTCGAGGGGGCGCGGCACGACCACCCCTGGGAGGGCGTGCTGACCGACGTCCGGGTCGACCACCACCCCGACCCCCTGACCGAGCTCGCCCGACTGGTCGACGTGGCCGAGGCCTACCACCTGTGTGACGTGGCCGAAGCCGCCCTGATGCGGGGCGACGCCGGCGCCGCGCTGTCCGGCGCCGAAGCCGGGCTGGCCCGCCTGCCGGACGAGGGCAACCTCCGGCTCAGTTACATCGCCGCGCTGGTCGGGGTGGGTCGCACCGACGACGCGGCCCGAGAGGTCCAAGCATTAGTGGCCGAACGACCATCGTGGGAGGGGATCCTCCGCGCCATCACCGAACGCGGCCTGGTCCCGCTGCCCGAGGGCCTCACCATCGACGCGCTCCTCGCCCGTCCGGTCGGATGAACCTGGTCCCGTTGCCCCGACAACCCCGCGGCGTCCGGTGGCCCACCTCCGAGTGGCCTCGTGCCGGCATCCCGCCCGAGGTCGCCCTCGACCCGCTGCTGGACCAGGTCTGCGACGACACGGGCCCGCTGGCCACGACCTACGCCGTCGTCGTCGTGCACCGCGGCCGGCTCATCGCCGAGCGGTACCAGGGGGGGCTGCCGCACTTCGACCGCCCGCCCGAGCCGGTGACCGTCGAATCACGCCTGCTGAGTTGGTCGATGGCCAAGTCGATGCTGCACGCCGTGGTCGGCCTCCTGGTCAAGGACGGTCGGCTCGACCTCGACGCACCGGCCGACGTGCCCGAGTGGTCCGCCCCGGGTGACCCGCGTCACGCCATCACGTTGCGCCATCTCCTGGCCATGCGCGACGGCCTGGACTTCGCCGAGGACTACGTCGACGACCGGACCTCCGACGTCATCGCCATGCTGTTCGGCGACGGGCAGGCCGACATGGCCCACTTCGCCGCCGACCGCCCGTTGGCCGCCGCCCCCGACACCCGCTTCAACTACTCCTCGGGGACCACCAACATCATCTCGGGCGTCGTTTCCCGCCTGGTCGGGCCCGGCGCGCCCTACGAGGCGTTCCTCCACCAACGCCTCTTCGGCCCTCTCGGTATGGCCAGCGCCCGTCCGGAATTCGACGGCACCGGCACCTGGGTGGCTTCCTCCTACGTCCGGGCCACCGCCCGCGACTTCGCCCGCTTCGGCCTGCTCTACCTGCGGGACGGGGTTTGGGAGGGGCGGCGCTTGCTGCCCGCCGGATGGGTCGACTACGGCCGCACCAGGACCCGGCAGCCGCCAACCGAGCCCGAGCACTACGGCGCGCATTGGTG
>DASZJN010000004.1:0-1997 GCA_035948045.1 Acidimicrobiales bacterium
TCGTCGATGGACCGGGGAGGGGCGACCGAGTGGTTGTCGTGATAGAGGGTGGGGACGAACTGATGGGTCTCCCCCCCGTGGAAGCCGTACCAGCGGTCGAAGCCCCGGGCCAGCGGCCACGAGTGACGGGGGGCGGCCATGTTGGTCTCGTCGTCGGGGGTGAGGTGCCACTTACCCACCGCGTAGGTGGCGTAGCCCCGTTGGCGCAGGATCTCGGAGAGGAAGCCGTTCTCCTTGGGGATCTCGCCGTTGTAGCCCGGGTAGCCGACGGCCAGGTCGGCGACGCGTCCCAGGCCGTTGCGGTGGTGGTTGCGCCCCGTCAGCAGGCAGGCGCGGGTGGGCGAGCACAGGGCCGTGGTGTGGAAGTTGGTGAAGCGCACGCCTCCGGCGGCCAGGGCGTCGATGGTCGGGGTCGAGATGTCCGACCCGTAGCAACCGAGCTGGGCGAACCCGACATCGTCGAGGACGACCAGCATCACATTGGGCGCACCGGCCGGCGGGACGGGGAGCTCCGGCCACCACGGCGTGGATTCCCGCCAGTCGTCGCCGATGACACCTTGGAAGGGCGGAGTCTCCATTGCGGCCTCCAGTCAGCGTGCGACAGCTCGAGCCGCGACCTCCGGCGTCGGGGCGGGTGACCCCACGTTCGGGCCGCCCCGCTCCCGGCCCGGTTGACCGTTGCTCCCCGCCGCACGGGTTGGGGTCACGATATCCCACGAGGCCCTCTGGGCCACCGTCCGCCCGGCCAACGGCGCTGGCCGTCGTGAGCAGCGGGTATCCGACGTCTGACGAGCGTAGACACGCGCACCAGTGTCCCGAATTCGTCGTCACGCACCTCGACATTGGCGGTCAGCCCAGACGAACCAGGGCCCCTTCACCGGGGCCGAGCGTGAGTCGTGCCTCCACCTGCTCACCGTCGCGCCCGCGGTCGGTGCCCAGGGCGACCGAGCCGGTCAGGCCGCCGAGGGCGCATGCCTCCTCGCCGAGGTTGAGGGCGGTGGCGAACCCATCTCCGCGCTGCCACACCCACGTGCCGGGTGGGGACGCCAGACTGCGGTAGGCGCCGCGGCGCAGGTCGGGGTTCGACCGGCGGAGCGCCATGAGGTCCCGGGTGAAGGTGAGCACCGAGTGCGGGTCGTCCCGCTGAGCCGCCACATTGCACTCCGGCGGGGTGCCCATGGGCAACCACGGGCCCGGCTGCTCCGAGGCACTGAACCCGCGGCCGGGACCATCGTCCCAAGGCATTGGGGAGCGCTCGGGGTCGCGGCCGCTGGTGTGAGGCCAGTAGCGCCGGCCGATGGGGTCGCGCAGGGCCTCTCTGGTCATCTCGCCGTCGGGAAGGCCGATCTCGTCGCCCTGGTAGATCACGGGGGTGCCTCGCAGTGTGAGGAGCGCCAACAGGATGCAGCGGGTGGCGCCCGGATGCCCCTTCGCCCATCTGGTGGCCAGCCTCGACGTGTCGAGGTTGGAGCCGGTCCACACCGGCCACGCCCCCTCGGGCAGGATGCGCTCGGTCTCCTCCACCACCGAACGCAGGGCCTCGGCGGTGAAGTCGGCGTGCAGCCACGGCAGGTTGAAGGCCAGATGCAACTCGTCGGCGCCGTTGCCGTAGAAGGGGGCAAGCATGGACAGATGGTGCACGTCGGTCTCGCCCAGCAGGAGGCGGGGAGGGTGGTAGGCATCGGCCAAGGCTCGCCAGCCCTGCAGGATCCCGTGCACCTCGGGCCGGTTGGCGTTGTAGGCATACCGTTGCCCCACGAGCTGTTCGATGAGCGAGTCCTTCTCCGTGGCGGGCGGGTTGTCCCTTAGCTCGACGTCCTTGACCATCATGTTGCAGACATCGATACGGAACCCGGAGACCCCGCGGTCCCACCAGAACGTGATGATCTCTTCGAATGCCCGGTGGACGGCCGGGTTCCACCAGTTGAGGTCGGGTTGCTCGCGGGTGAAGTTGTGCAGGTAGTACTGACCCGTTGCCTGGTCGAGGGTCCAGGCCG
>DASZJN010000005.1:0-5229 GCA_035948045.1 Acidimicrobiales bacterium
CGTCCGGAATGGCGACGGCACCGCCGGCCCAATCGGTGCGGCTGCGTCTCGGCCCGGAACGATCCGCGAGCGTGGCTAGGCAACCAGCCGGAGCCGGTACACGATGAACCCAGCGGTCCCGATCAGCGGCCCGAGCTCGACGGGGAATCGCTCCAAGGCCTCGGACGACGGCTGAGGTTCGGCAATCCGCTCGATCAGGAGTCCTGCATCGGCGAAGGCATTCGCCGTCTCGGCCAGCGGACGCCGCCAGAAACGCTGCGTCACCTCGACTCCGGCCTTCGTCCACGTGTCGCTGACCAGCTCGATATCGAGATAGCCCCCGCGCTGGTGAACGAGTGGTGGTGCGAACGGGTGATCCAAGGAGATCACCACCCAGCCTCCGGGGCGCAGCGAGGTGGTGAACGACCGGAGCGGCACCTCCCAGTCTCGGAGGTAGTGCAAGGCGAGGGAGCATGTGATCCCGTCAACAGATCGTGGTTCCAGCGGCAACGGTTGAGCGAGGTCTGCGACCAGTAGTCGTCCACGGCCGGCACATCGGCGTCTCGATTCCTCGACCATCGCCGGACTCAGGTCGATTCCGATCACGTCGGCCCCTTGGTCGAGCAACCATGCACACTGGGCACCAGAGCCGCATCCGGCATCGAGAACGGTCGACCCGGCCAGCGGCCGGGGCACGAGGGCCCGAACTGCGGGTCGCTCGAGGAACCCGTTGAACGGGCCCATATCGGTCGTCGCCGACCATACGGCGGCCAGCCGGTCGTAGGCGTCCCTCGTTTGCCGCCGGTGGCTCACCGGGTCGACCGGTGGCTCGATTTCCAAGGTTGATCCCTTCCCGCTCGACGTGCGTGCACGCATCCCCTGCCCTGAGGCCCGGATCGAAGTCTCCCTCGACTCGGCGCGGTCACCCGGCCGCAGCCATGAGTCGCCGAGCCCTCACGTTCACCTCCGCGCTGGCCCGTTCGACGTCGACCGTGAGGCAGCGGCCGTCCTCCACCACCCGGGTACCCGCCACCCAGACGTCGGTCACCAGCCGGCTCGATCCCGACCACACGAGGTGCTCGATCAGCTGGGCGTCGTCGAGCAACGGCACGAAGGCCGGGTTGTCGAGATCGACCGCCATCATGTCGGCCCGGGAGCCAGCGGCCAACACGCCCAGATCGGGACGTCCGAGCGCCAGGCCCCCGCCCCGGGTGGCCAGGTCCAGCGCCGCCTCGGCCGGGAGGGCGGCTGCGTCCTTCTCCCTGATCCTCGCCACCATGGCGGCCAGGCGGATCTCCTCCCACAGGTCGAGGTCGTTGTTGGAGGCCGGTCCGTCGGTTCCCAGTCCGACCCGGATACCCCGAGCCAGGAACTCGACGAGAGGGGCCACTCCTGAGGCCAACTTGGCATTGCTCTGGGGACAGTGGGCCACCGCCACGTCGTGACGCTCGTAGATGGCCATGTCCTCGCCAGACAGCCAGACGCTGTGGGCGGCCAGGACCCGTCCGTCCAAGACACCGGCGGCCGCCAACAACGCCGGCGCAGAGTCGCCGTGCTCGGCGGCGAACAGCGTGCACTCCGCCTCGGTCTCGGCCAGATGGATGTGGAACAGGGCGTCGAGCCCGCGGGCGGCCCTGGCGATGTCGGCCAGCACTGGAACGGGCACGGTATAGGCCGCATGGGGGGCGAACCCCACCTCGATGCGACCCTCCTGGCCGTGACGTCGTCCGTGGAAGGCGACGATCTCGGCCGTGCGGGCCTCCCACCAGTCGTCGCCCGAGCCCGTGCCCGGCAACTGCAGCACCCCCGGCGTCACCACGGCGCGGGAACCGGCGTCGACCACGGCATCGGTCAGGGCATCCTCGTGGAAGTAGGCCTCGCACGTGGTGGTGACGCCGAAGCACAGGAGCTCGGCGGCGGCCAGGGTCATTCCCCAGTAGACGTCCTCCGGGGTCAGGTGGGCCTCCTGAGGCCAGAGGACCTCCTTGAGCCAGCGGTCGAGGGGCAGGTTCTCGCCCGACCCGCGGAACAGGGTCATCGGGGAGTGGCAGTGGACGTTGACCAGACCGGGCAGGAGCGCACCGCGGATCCGCACCTCACGCGCCGGGTGACCGCCGGTCCCCGAGGTTCGTGGGCCGACCGGTCCGACGTGGGTGACGGTCGATCCCGACACCTCGACGACCCCCGGGCGAAGGACCCGGCCCGAACCGTCGCAGGGCACCACCGCATCGGCCAGGTAGCGCAGGGTCTCGGGCGGAGCCGTCCCGGCTCCGGGCGAGTCGTTCACGTCAGGGGCCGAGCGGTGGGGACGGATCAGCGACCGGCACGATCGGACTCCTCGGCCTCGATGACCGCCAGCTCCTCGATGCGAGCCACATGCCGCCCCCCGTCGAACGCGGTGGCGAGGAACACGTCGACGATGTCGAGTGCCAGCTCGGTGGCCACCACCCGCGCCCCGAGGGACAAGACGTTGGCGTCGTTGTGACGCCGGGCGAAGCGCGAGGTGTACTCGTCGTGGCACAGGGCCGCACGGGCCCCGTGGACCTTGTTGGCGGCAATGGCCTCGCCCTGCCCGCTGCCACCGATGACGATGCCGAGACGGCCCTCGCCCTGCACCACTCGACGAGCGACATCGGCGCAGATCGGCGGGTAGTCGACCGGGACCTCGGAGAAGGTGCCGACGTCGACCACCTCGTGGTCGCCCTCCTCGAGGTGCCCGATCACCGCACCCTTCAGCACGTACCCGGCATGGTCGGAACCGATTACCAGTCGCATCGGGCCGTCCCCATCACCTTTGCATCGCTCTGGTGATCCCAGCCATGCGGGACCACTTGAGGATTCATGAACTGCGAGTGGAGTTCGAAACTCTCACCCTGGTGCGCTGCCAACAGGGCGGCAAGGTCGAACGGCACAGTCACTCTCCGGTCGGTCTGGGTGCAATCAGCGTACCTGTCACGCAACCGGTGGTCACGATCCGTGCCTTCGCTCCCTCGCCGGACACGAGAGCCGGATGACCTGCACGCCGTGTTGGCCACCCACCAGCCGCTCAGGGCCCGGCCCGCACCGCGCGTGCTGCGTGACAGCCCGCCCGATGGGCGAGTCCACGGTGTCGGGTCGGACCATCGGACCATCGGAGCATCGGCCGCGACGTGCTCGTCGCGTTGCTACGATCCGGGCGGGAACCGCCGGCGCGGCCGCCTCGCCTGGCGCACAGGTGGGTCAGGCATCCGGCGGCCGGTCGGCGACAGTGGACCAGTCGGCGACAGTGGACCAGGGGGAGGTACGCGACATGCGCATCGGATCGCGGTCGTCCGGAATCACCGGTTGGCGAGGTCGGTCCCGGACCGAGCTCAGAGCCGAGGCTCCGCGGGCGGAGTCCTCGCGGGCCCCAGCCGGGTCCATACCTGCACTGTGCCTCGTCGGTGCGTTGATGGTCAGCACGCTCGGGGTGCCGGCACTCGCCGGTGCCGCGCCGAACCTCTCTCGGACCGGCCCAGCCGGAGCGGCCGGGACCGGGGTGGCCATGAGGAGCGTCTCCCCGCGCCCGACCGACGCATCGACCCAGCGGAAGCCCCGGACGGGTCGGGCGCCCGCCGGCTGTGACCCGCTCGACCCCACCCAGTGCCTGCTGCCCTACCCCGACGACTACTTCACCGTCCGCGACCGCTCGACTCCGACCGGGCACCGCGTCGACTTTCCCATCTCGGCCATGCCCACGAATGCCGGTGGGGTGCCCATCGACCCGACAGCCTTCAACCGCAACGACGGCTTCAGCCCAGGGACGCCGGTGCTGCTCCATGTCAACGGGATCGACCTGTCCCAGAGCAAGATCGCTCCCATTACCGACATCGGGGCGTCGCTGGACCCCGGTGCTCCGATCGTGATCCTCGACGCCCGGACGGGCCAGCGGGTGGCCTACTGGGCCGAATTGGATGCCAACGACCCCAACCCGGCCGAGCAGGCGCTGATCATCCATGCCGCCGCCGACTACCGGGACGGCCACCGCTACATCGTCGCCCTGCGCAACCTCAAGGACACCTCCGGTCAGGTCATCCGACCCAACGCCGTGTTCAAGGACTACCGCGACGGCACACCGACCCCCACCCAGGCGGACCAGCGTCGCCGGCCGCACATGGAGGCCATCCTGCAGACCCTGCAGTCCCGGGGAATCGACCGGCAGAGCCTGTACCTGGCCTGGGACTTCACGGTTGCCAGCCCCCAGAGCCTGACGGGACCCATGCTGCACATCCGCAATGACGCCTTCAACAAACTGGGGAGCGGGGCGCCGGCGTTTCAGGTCGCCAGCGTGACCAACTTCACCACAGCCCAGGACCCGCGCGTGGCACGTCACATCGCAGGGACGTTCTCCGTTCCGAGCTACCTGGACCAACCGGGCGGTCCCCCCGGTTCACGGTTCAACCTGGGACCCGACGGACTCCCGGCCCAGATTCCCGGCAACGTGCAGACGGCCAACTTCGAGTGCGTGGTCCCCCGCTCGGTGGTGGCCGACGGTTTGTCTTCCACCGCCACCGTCTACCCGGGGCATCCCATGCTCTACGGCCACGGTCTCCTCGGCGGCGCCGACGAGGTCAATGCCTCGGTGGTCGAGAACATGGCCACGGTGGGCAACTTCGTCGTGTGCGGCACGGACTGGTTGGGCCTGGCCAGTCAGGACGTAGCCACCGATGCGAACATCCTCGCCGATCTGTCGCGGTTCCCCATCCTGCCCGACCGCGGCCAACAGGGAATGTTGGACTTCCTGTATCTGGGGCGGTTGATGACCAGCCCGGCCGGGTTCGTGTCGAGCCCTGCCTTCGTGGCCGGTTCCTCGCATCCGGTAATCGACACCTCGAGCAGCCTCTCGTACTACGGGAACAGTCAGGGTGGCATCCAGGGAGGAGCCCTGACCGCGGTGTCCCAGGAGTTCACGCGCTCCGTCCTCGGGGTGCCGGGCATGGACTACTCACTGCTGCTCAACCGGAGCGTCGACTTCGATCCCTTCGAGTCCGTGCTCAACGGGAGCTATCCCGACAAACTCGTCCAACAGATCGACCTCGGCCTGATACAGATGCTCTGGGATCGCTCCGAAGCCGATGGTTATGCCCAGTTCATGACCGACCACCCCCTGCCCGGTACTCCGGCGCACCAGGTGCTGTTGGAGGAGGCGTTCGGTGACCACCAGGTGGCCAACATCGCCACGGAGACCGAGGCCCGGACCATCGGCGCTCCTATCCACCAGCCGGCGCTGGC
>DASZJN010000006.1:0-2897 GCA_035948045.1 Acidimicrobiales bacterium
GGCCGATGGTCGTGGCCTCGCCGGGCGGCGCCGCCATCCCCGCCCCTGCGTCGGTGCCGTCATCCATCCGCACCATCTTGTCGCAATTGTGAAGGGCCAGGTGGCGAGAGGCGCCGACGACACCACCGTGGGCACCTACACATGCGCCGTGAGTGCCCGAAGGTTGCCCTAGCACCCGAGGATGGCGTTTGATCAGCAGTACGCCCCAGAACGGTAAGAAGGCAGCCTGCGTACTCAGAGCACACCGTCGCACTCTGCCGGCGACACCGAGAAGCCATCACGGTTCTCCGAGGCCGTCGCTTCGGGGGGGAAGGGTATGCTCTCGGGCCTGGCCGGAGGGTCCGGCCCACCGATCGTGAGCACCGTTGACCATGGGCGCCAGTCGATGCCACCCCAGCTGACCCCCTCCGGACCGGAGACCGATGAGGATTCTGGGCCGGCAGAGCCCTGTCGTGTACCGGGTGATCTCGATCCGGACGGGCCGCCCGATATCGCCATCCCCGGCTCCAATGACACCATCGTGGACACCGGCCGCTCCCCCGCGAGCACCTACGCGCTGGTCGGCGGCGCCTATCTCGTCGTGTCCCTTATCTTGTGGTGGCACGTCCTGCCCCACCCGCGAACCGTCACTACATGCGGCTGCGGCGACGGGGCCCTCACTCTCTGGGTCATCAACTGGCCGGCGTACGCGCTGAGCCACGGGCTCAACCCCTTCTTCTCCTCCAAACTGTTCGCACCCGTCGGCATCAACATGGCACCAAACTCGCTTGGGCTCGGTATCGCAGCCGCCCCGGCCACCTGGCTGTGGGGACCGGTGGCGTCGTTGAACCTGATCGACATCGTTTCACCACCTCTGTCGGCCCTGGCCATGTTCTGGCTGCTCCGTCGGTGGGTCTCGTGGGGCCCGGCGGCCTTCGTCGGGGGACTCTTCTTCGGCTACTCGCCCTTCGTGCTGGTCAGCCTGGCCCTGGCCCACCCCAACTTCGGCCTGCTGGCCCCGATCCCCTTGATCATCGGCTGCGTCGACGACCTGCTGATCCGACACCGCTTCCGGCCCCGGCGGGTGGGGATCGCGCTGGGGCTGTTGGTGGCCGTCGAGTTCTTCATCAGCGTCGAGGTCCTGCTGTTGCTGGCCTTGTTCGGGCTCTTGGCCGCGGTGGCCGTCGGGGTTCGGTCCCTTTTCGACGGCCATGCCCTGCCCCGGAGGGCGGTCACCGACGCGACCGTCCCGTTCGCCACCGCAGCCGCCATCGTCATCGTCCTGTTGGCCTACCCGATGTGGTTCTTCTTCGCCGGGCCCGCCCATCTGGTCGGCCGGGCCTGGCCCGACTCTCCGTCGGGCACCGTGGCCAACACCCCGGGGGCACTGGTCAACGGGTTCATCAGTGATCCGCTGACCTCGGTCATGCACCTGTTCGGGGGGTACCAGGGACCGACACTGCCCCTCCTCGGTTACCTCGGCGTCGGCATGATTGTCGTGGTCGTGGTCGGCTCGGTGATCTGGCGGAGCGACCCGCTGGTCCGCTTCTTCGGATGGACGGGACTGGCGGCGGCGGTGCTGTCCCTCGGAGTCGGGAACGGCTACTGGGCCCCGTGGAGGATCTTCACGCACCTGCCTGTGCTCAACAACGTGGTACCGGTCAACATCTCGGTCATCGTCGACACCTGCGCCGCCATCATGTTGGCCGTCATCGTCGATCACACCCGCCAAGCGGTATCGGCGCGGGGTGCTGCCCGGCCGACTCCCCGAGGCGCGGACAGCCGACGAGCCGACATCGCCGGTGCGGCGGTGGCCGCCGTGGCCCTGGTACCCATCCTCGTTGCCTGGTGGCCGAACCTCCCGATCACCGTGCGCCCGGTGGTGGCGCCCCGGTGGTTCTCCATCGTGGCGCCGCACCTCCGGGGCCATGTGGTGGTGCTCCCCTATCCGGCGGCGCTCGGCGGGATCCAGTCGTCCATGGCGTGGCAGGCAACCGGGGGCATGACCTTCTCCATGGTCGGCGGGGGTGGCCCTGGAATCGCCCCGTCGCGGGCCGGAAGCGAAGCGGCCGGGTTCGACGTCCTCCACCGTGCCTCTCTCCCTCTGACCCCGGTCCCCTTGCCGACGGCCGCCAATCTCGCCGCCATCCGTCAGGCCCTGTCCGGATGGGGCGTGACCACGGTGGTGGTGCCCGACCAACCCCGTCTGCCCTCCTACGACCAGGGTCGGAGCGTGGCCTATGCGGTCGGGTTGTTCACTGCGGCGCTCGGGGTCGCCCCCGAGCTGCGGGCCAAGGCCTGGGTCTGGAACACCGCCGCCGCCGGGGCCCCGGTACCGGCGACGTCGGCCACCTTCGCGGCGTGCACCGCGGGCGCGGGACCCGCCGCCGACGGGTCAGCCGTCGCTTCGTGCATCCTGCAGCGCCGGTGACCGGCGTGGCGACAGACGCCGGCATCCCCGCCGGGGCCATCCCGGATTCGGGACGACCGCCACACGAAGAGGCGGCATCGTATCGACCGCGCTGGGGGGCAGCGGGGCGGTATCTCGCCGCCGGCGGGCTCTACCTTCTGGCCTCGTTCGGGCTGTGGTGGCACGTGTGGAGCGCGGGGCCCTCCTCGGTGATGACCTGTGACTGCACCGATGCCGGTCGGATGGTCTGGTACCTGCAGTGGTCCTCCTTCGCCCTCAGCCATGGCCACCAGCTGCTCTACTCGAACTGGCTGTTCCACCCGGTCGGCGTCAACCTGCTGACCGACACCAGCGCGCCGGCGATCTCCCTGCTGCTCGTTCCCATCACCCGGCTGTTCGGTCCGGTGACGGCCATGAACGTGGCATCGACCCTGATTCCCGCCTTGACCGCGTTCTCCCTGTTCTGGCTGCTGCAGCGCTGGGTGCGGTGGGCTCCGGCGGCGTTCGT
>DASZJN010000007.1:0-2836 GCA_035948045.1 Acidimicrobiales bacterium
ACCGATGCCGAGCCCCGGCCCGGGGACGGCGTCGAGGAGCTCGACGCCATTCCCGTCCCGACCTACATCGACCTGGTTCCGCCCGAGCTGGCCACCGGTGCCGGGGTGCGTCGGGTGATGCGCTGATCAGGTTCATCGGCACGCTCCGATGACTTGTGCGGGGGCGTGACGTCACACCCCCATGAACGCAACCAACCTCGCCGACCTGTATGAAGCCCCCCTGATCGACTGGGACCGTGTCGAGACACGCCTCGATCAGGGGGTGAGCCAGGCCCCGGACACCGGTGGCCCGAACCGCCACACCTGTTGGCTCGCCACCGTCAACCCCGACGGGAGCCCGCACGTCACCGGCATCGGCGCGCTCTGGGTCGAGGATGCATTCTGGTTCGAGACCGGCGCCGGGACACGCAAGGGGAAGAACCTGGCCCGTGATCCGCGCTGTGCGTTGAGCGTTGCCACCCACGAGTTCGACCTGGCGGTGGAGGGCGAGGCCCGCAGGGTGACGGACCGCGCCACGGTTGCCGCCATGGCTGGCCGATGGGCCGAGCAGGGCTGGCCCGCCCGCGTCGACGAAACCGGTCTGGCGCTGACGGCCGAGTTCAGCGCACCCTCGGCTGGTCCGCCGCCGTGGTTCGTCTACCGCCTCACGGCCCGGTCGGCGACCGCCGTCCTCACCGTTGAACCGGGCGGCGCCACCCGGTGGGAGTTCTAGATCACGACATCGACGGGACCGACGCGCCCACCTGGTGCAACTCGATGGCGTTTCCGGCCGGGTCGTTGATGAACGTCTGGCGGTTGGCCCCGGTGCTCATGGGGTCGGCGACCTCGATGTGCTTCGAGCGCAGCTCACGCACCACGGCATCCAGATCGCCGACGCGGATGGCGAAGTGCTGGCCCAGGTTGTGGGGGACCGGAGCCTCGACCAGGTGGACCTGTTGGCCGCCCAGGTCGATCCACGCTCCGGCGATCCCGAAGTCAGGTCGGTCGGACCGCAGGGTGCCCCCGAGCACACCGGTGTAGAACGCCACGCCCTCGCCCACGTCCGACACGTTGATGGCGACGTGGTGAATGGCCAGGGGTTCCATGGGAGGGATTCTGTCCCGTCCGCCATGGCTGCGCAACGGACGTGCCCCGGAACGGTGTCCGGCGGGGATCCAACCCGCCGGTCAGCGATGTCGGCGGAGCTGTGCGAGGCCTTCGATGGCGATCTTCTCGAAGACGTCCGGGTCGGCGGCAAAGACCGAGTCGGGGACCGGCCAGTGGATGACCAGATCGGTGATGCCCAGCGCCTGATAGCGCCCGGCCCAGTCCACGAAGGCGTCGAGGGAGGTCAGTGGTTGCTCGGCCGACGAGCCCTGGAGCAGCACCTTGTCGATCGAGTCGAAACTCCGCCCCCGTTGGGCGCAGGCGGCTTCGAGCCCATCCAGTTGGGCTCGCACCACTGCGGGGGCCTCGGATGCCGGCACACCGGCCGCATCGTGGGGATCCCCGTAGGTCACCCACCCCTGTCCGAACTCGGCCGCCAGCCGGAACCCCCGCGGGCCGGTGGCGGCCACCACCAAGGGCACCCTCGGCTGCTGCACGCCGCCGGGGACCATGCGGGCCTCGTGGGCGGAATAGTGGGTGCCTTCCTCGGTGGTCGATGCCTGGGTGAGCAGCGTGTGCAGCAGCGGGAGGAACTCGCCGAACCGGTCGGCCCGCTCCCGGGGCGGCCACGGCGCCTGGCCCAGGACGGTGGCGTCGAATCCGGTGCCGCCCGAGCCGATGCCCACGGTGAGGCGCCCGGCCGAGACGTCGTCCAGTGTCATCAGCTCCTTGGCCAGCGTGACCGGGTGCCGGAAGTTCGGCGACGTCACCATGGTCCCGATTCGGAGGCGCCTGGTGGCGGTGGCCGCGGCGACCAGCGTCGGGATGGCGCCGAACCACGGTCGGTCTCGGAAGCTGCGCCACGAGAGGTGGTCAAAGGTGTATCCGGTGTGGAATCCCAGCCCCTCCGCCTGCCGCCAGATCTCCCGGCCCTCGGCCCAGCGATAGGTGGGGAGGATCACCGTGCTCAGACGCATGAGCGCGAATCTAGGGTGTCGGCCGAGGCGTCGGCGCCGACGGGCGTCGGTGCGGCCCAGTTCACTACGGGCATCCGGTCGATGTGCGGGTCCTCTTGTCCGTCCGACCCCCACCGTTCATGATCGACGTATGGACATCGACCACATCAGGGCCCGTTTTCGCACGCTCCACCTCGACGGAACCTTCATCATGCCCAATCCCCACGACCTCGGGTCCTGTCGACTCCTGACCTCGCTCGGTTTCGAGGCGCTCGCCACCACCAGCGGGGGATTGGCGGCCTCGCTGGGACGACAGGACATGACGGTGAGTCGCCATGAACTGGTGGATCATGTCCGGGCCCTGTGCCGGGCCACCGACCTCCCGGTCAACGTCGACGCCGAACGGTGCTTCCCCGACAGCCCGGGTGGGGTCGCCGAGACGGTGGAGCTGTTGGCCGAGGCTGGAGCCGCGGGGTGCTCCCTCGAGGACTGGAACCCCGAGACCCAAGAGATCGAGCCGGCGACGGTCGCCGTCGATCGGGTGGCCGTGGCTGCCGACGCCGCCGACCGAGTGGGGCTCATGCTGACGGCACGGGCCGAGAACCACCTGCGCGGCAAGGACGATCTGGACGACACGGTCACGCGTCTGGCGGCCTACGCGGCAGCGGGAGCCCACGTCGTCTACGCCCCCGGTCTGAAGGACCTGTCGGCCATCGGTCGGGTCGTGGAGGAGACCTCCGCCCCGGCCAATGTCCTCCTCGTCCCCGGCGGACCCTCGGCGCCTCAGCTCGCCG
>DASZJN010000008.1:0-14138 GCA_035948045.1 Acidimicrobiales bacterium
ACAGGAGAATCGGACAGGTCGGAACCGGTGGGCGCCCTGCCCGCCTCGGGCGCGGGCCGAACGGGCCCGGCTGTCGCCGGCGCCGCTGCCGGCGTGATGGTCGGCACGGCCGACGGGCTACCCGCTGCCGCCGAGGGTGCCGCCGATCCCGATGAACCGTTGGACGAGGACTGGGTGCCGTCGGAGGGCCCGGCAGACGGTGACGCCGTCGGCGCCGGCACCGACGCGGCCCCAGGCGGTCGGTAGTCGGCAAAGAACTCGCGCCACGAATCGGAGACCGAGGTGGGATCGGACCGGAATCGGTCGTACATGTCCTCGACCAACCAGGCGTTGGGCCCGAAGGCGCGGGCACCGGGGGCGGCGGGCTGATCGCCCGATCCGTCCCATCCGTCCGATCCTCCTGCATCCACCTGGGCCATGCTCTGCAGCCTACCGGGGAGCCGTCAACGGGAAGGTGGGCGACCGGCAACATTCCGGTGTACTGCGACTGTCGGTACTGCGACTGTCGGTGCTGCGGCTGTCGGTGCTGCGGCTGTCCGTGCTGCGGCTGTCCGTGATGCGGCCCTCCGTGATGCGGCCCTCCGTGATGCGGCCGCCGCCGAGCGAGCGGCGGTCCATGGCCCGGTTCCCCCGGGCCATGGACGACCGGCGCCTACCGGGCCTTGGCCAGCTTCGGAACTGGGGCCTGACCGTTCACGATCTTCTTGAACGACGCGCCAGCCGAAACCTTGGGGCTCTTCGACGCCTTGATCTTGATGGCCTCACCGGTCTGCGGGTTGCGACCGGTGCGCGCCGCGCGCTGAGCCCGATCGAACGTCAGGAAGCCAGTGATGACCACCTTCTCGCCCTTGGCCACGTTCGCCACCACGACGTCCTCGATGCCGGCAAGCACGGACGCCACGTCCTTGGAGGTCGATCCGGTGTGAGCGGCCACAGCCGCGATGAGATCGGTTTTGGTAAGGGGCACTGTCTCTCCTTCGTCTTTGGAAGCCACAACAATGCACGATCTGGGTGGCCGATGTGTGCAATTGCCCCCGGATCGGCCCGAATTCCGGGCCATTCCGGCTCCCGATCCGAGTGGCCACGGCGGGGATCGGCACGGTGTTCGTCCTCGTCATGATGCCTGTATGGCGTGAGCGGCGACCACCTGCCAGGCTGCACTGACAAATGTCCTCGACGACTGCCCTCGCCGTCACCGAACACATACCCGACGGTGCCCCACCCGGTGCTCCCCTGGTCGTGCTGGTCCACGGTTCCCTCGATCGATCGGACAGCTTTGTGCGCGTGCTCCGCCGGATCGACGATCTCCACACGGTGGTCTACGACCGCCGCGGTTACCACGGTTCGCGCGAGGCACTGCCGCTCAACCGGACGTTGGACGGGCACATCGACGACCTCCTGGCGGTCATCGGAGGCAGGCCCGCCGTGGTGGTCGGTCACAGCTACGGAGGAGACATCGCGCTCGGGGCCGCCCTGCGCAGCGACGGATCCTCGACCATCCTGTCCGTGGCGGCCTACGAGCCCCCGATGCCCTGGTTGCCGGGGTACCGAACATCGGCGCCGGCCTCCCCCGGCACGCCCACGGCCACGTCCGGGACGGCGGACCCCGACGAGGCCGCGGATGCGGCCGAACGCTTCTTCCGACGAATGGTCGGCGATTCGGCATGGGATCGGCTCCCCGAGGACACCAAGGCGGCCCGTCGGGCCGACGGCCCCGCTCTGGAAGCCGAGCTCGCCGCCATCCGCGTCACGGAGCCGCCCTTCGACGTGACCCGCCTCGAGGTGCCCGCCACCTTCGGTGAGGGCGAACGATCGGCTTCACGCCATCGCCTGGCCGTGGCGTGGCTGGTGGAGCACACGCCCGGTGCCCAGCTGGTGGAGATCCCGGGCGCCTCCCATGGCGCCCACCTCACCCACCCCGACGCCTTCGCACGCTTGGCGCGGATGGCCGTCGACCGGGCGCGACCCGGAACACTCGTCCCTTGAACATTCTCCTGACGGGTTCCTCGGGACTGATCGGCACGGCCCTCATCGATCGCCTGTGGGGCGAGGGACACAGGGCCACCCGGTTGGTGCGGGGCGTTCCCTCAGGCGGCGGGAGGACGGTCGACGTGAGCTGGGATCCCGACCGGGGCGCCATCGACGTGACCGGGCTCGAACGGGCCGGCCCCTTCGACGGAGTCGTCCATCTGGCCGGTGCCGGCATCGGCGACAAGCGGTGGTCGGCGGACCGCAAGGCGGTCATCCTGGAGAGCCGGATCGAATCGACCCGACTGCTGGTCGACGCACTGGCCCGGCTCTCGACGCCACCGCCGGCCCTGGTCAGCGCCTCCGCCGTCGGTTGGTACGGCGACCGTGGCGACGAGTTGCTTACCGAGGCGTCGACCCCGGGCACCGGCTTCCTGGCCGAGGTCTGCCGAGCCTGGGAGGCGGCGGCCGAGCCGGCCGCACAATCCGGCGTTCGGACCGTCCACCTGCGGACCGGAGTCGTCATCAGCGGCACCGGCGGCGCCCTGGGAAAACAGCTGCCCCTCTTCCGACTCGGGCTGGGCGGTCGGATGGGCACCGGGCAGCAGTACCGGAGTTGGATCGCCCTGGAGGACGAGGTCAGCGTGATCCTGCGCTGCCTGGGGGACGCGGAGCTCAGCGGGCCGGTCAATGCCACCGCCCCACATCCGGTGACCGACGGTGACCTGGCCCGGTCCTTGGGTGCCGCCCTCAACCGGCCCTCGGTCGTGGGCGTCCCCGCGGTCGCGCTCCGACTGGCCCTCGGAAGGGAGATGGCCGACGAGCTCGTGCTCGGCGGCCAGCGCGTGCTCCCTGCCGCCCTGCAATCGGTGGGATACGAATTCGCCCATGCCCATCTGGACGATGCCGTCCGTGCTGCGCTCATGCCCTCCATCTGACCGCCGGAGGGACTGCCGCCTCAGTCGAGGACCGACGCGACCCTCCTCGACGGCTGTCGGACCAACTTGTCACCCGTGGGCGACTCATCCTTGGCCCCGGCCACCAGGGGCGAGCGGGACAGGAAGATCACCCCGGCGATGACGATGCCGATGGCCACGATCTCAACGGGCAGCCGCCAGCCACCGGTGCGCAACCGGTCGCCGAAGAGCCAGATGCCGATGGCCACGCTGGCCACAGGGTCGACGATGGTCAGCGTGGCTTGGGAAGCGGTGATCGGCCCTGCATGCAGTGAGCTCTGAATGAGGAGCAACCCGATCAGGCCAGTGGCCAACAAGGCGTAGGGGTCCCAGTTGGTGAAGACATGGCCCCACCCCTCGCTGATCAGGTTGGTGAACTGCTTGGTCAATGCGGCGGACAGCGCGAACGTGACGGCTCCCGATGCGCCGAACATGGCGGCGCGGAACCAACGGGGGCCGACGAACCCGAGGGCGGCGGTGGCCACGACGATCAACCCCACCACAACCGCCAGCATCGTCCAGCTCCGAAGGGTGGGCACGACGGTTCCGCCTCCGGGTGCGGCGATGACCAGGAAGGCGGCCAGTCCGCCGGCGGCCGCCGCCGCTCCCGCCCACTCCCTCCAGGTCAGCGGGTACCGGAACCACACTCCCAGGATCAGGACGAGGAAGAGGAGCTCGGTGGTCACGATGGGTTGCACGGAACTGAGCTGGCCGAAGCTCAGGGCGCCGGCCTGGAGCAGGAACCCCACCAAGATCAGCGCCACTCCGGCGAACCAGATGAGGTGGCGAAAGGCCTCCCGGAAGAGGCCGAGCCCGATGGTCGTGCGGCTGGGCGCATTCTGCACGCCGATCCGCTGGAAGACCACGCTCAGGGCATTGGCGAACGCGGCCAGCGTGGCGAGGGCAAACGCCATGACTACGGTCTAGTGCAGGTCGCTTCGACGAACGCATCATCGGCGGCGGCCGGTGGACCCCGGCGGGGATCGCCGACGCCGGGAGGCCAGGGTTACGCTGTCGGCGGCCCGACGGACCGGGCACCGACACCAACGAGGGGATCCGCCGTGGACCACGCCACCGTAGCCAGCCAGAGCCAGTCGGCCACCGGCGAGAGCCAGTCGGCCACCGGCGCGGTCACCGACTCGATCAGCCCGGCCCAGTTCGAGTCCGACGTCCGGTCGTTCCTCGAGGCCAACGCGCCGAAGCGGTCGGAGGAGACCTTCGCGTGGGGAGAGGGGTCGGACAGCGTCGGCCTCTTCCCCGAACGGACTCCCGAGCAGGATGCCGAGGAGTTGGCCAGGGCGCGCGCCTGGGCCCGCACGGTCTTCGACGCCGGCTTCGGGTGGATCACCGGTCCGGTCGACTACGGGGGCCGCGGCCTGTCCCGGGAGTACCAGCGGATCTACAACACGTTGGCGGCCGGCTTCAAGATGCCCTCGATGTCGGTCTACGGGATCGGGCTCGGGATGGTGGCGCCCACCATCCAGGCCCACGCGACCGAAGAGGTCAGGCACGCCTACCTGCTACCCATGCATCGCGGCGACATCGTCGGCTGCCAGCTGTTCAGCGAGCCGTCATCGGGCTCGGACCTGGCCTCTCTCGAGACCAAGGCCGTGCGCGACGGGGACGAATGGCTGGTCACGGGCCAGAAGGTGTGGACCTCCGGGGCCCAGCTCTCCGACATCGGCGAGATCATCTGCCGCACCGATCCCGACCTGCCCAAGCATCGTGGGCTGACCGGATTCATCGTCGACATGCACGCACCGGGCGTCGAGGTCCGGCCCTTGCGCCAGATGACCGGCGGCGCATCCTTCAACGAGGTCTTCTTCACCGACGTCCGGGTGCCCGACTCCCACCGGCTGGGCGATGTGAACGGGGGGTGGACGGTGGCCCTGACCACCCTGATGAACGAGCGCGCCGCCATCGGCGGGGGCGGTGGTGGCCTGGGCCTGCCGACCAGCAGGCGCCTGGTGGAGTTGGCCCACGCCAAGGGTCGCTCCGGCGACCCCATGATCCGCCAGCAGCTGGCGAGCGTGATCATCAACGAGCGGGTGGCCGGCTACACCAATCTGCGGGCCATGGCCAAGATCGCCGTCGGCCAGCTCCCGGGGCCGGAGATGTCAATGGGCAAGCTGTCGCTGACCGCCAACATGGTGCGGATCTGTGACGTGCTCTCCTCGCTCCTCGGACCCTCGTTGCTGGCCGACACCGGTGCCTGGGGCACCTACGCATGGTCGCAGTACCTGCTCGGCGTGCCGGGTATGCGCGTGGCCGGAGGAACCGACGAGGTCCTGCGCAACATCATCGGCGAGCGCGTCCTCGGACTCCCGAAGGATCCCGCTCTCAACTGACCGGCCTCGTCTTTGAGGGGACCAGCGGACGGCAGGCCTAGCGAAAGACCAGGTCGTCGACGAACGCCCAGGAGCGCCGATGGATCGAGGTCAGGCCGAAACCGGCCAGGGCCGTGCGGTGCACCGGCGAGGGATAGCCCTTGTTGCTGTCGAAGTCGAACGGCGGAAAGCTGGGCGACATCGTTCGCATCATCCGATCGCGGGTGACCTTGGCCAAGATCGAGGCCGCGGCGATGGAGACGCACGATGCATCTCCCCGGACCACCGTGCGCACCGGTGGCGTCGGGCTGACCGTCGATGCCGCCTCGTCGGGGAGGCCCGGTTCGGTCACATAGTCGAAGGCGCCGTCCATCAGGACGACGCAGGGCTGGAATCCCAGCCCGTCGAGGGCGCGACGTGCGGCCAACCGCAAGGCGGCGGTCATGCCCAGCGAGTCGCACTCCTCGGGACCGGCATGACCGACCGACCACGCCGACGTCCACTCGGTGATGAGCGGGTAGAGGGCCTCGCGACGGTCTTCGGTCAGCATCTTCGAGTCGCGCACGCCATCGGGGGGCTCCAGGTTCTCGGGGAACACGACCACCCCCACGGACACCGGACCGGCCCAGGCACCGCGGCCCACTTCGTCCAGGCCGGCCACGAATTTCATCCCTTCGTCGCGCAGGGAGCGCTCGACTCGGTCGTCCGGTGCCAGGACCGGCGCCCGGACGGGGGCGCGGGCGCCCGCCTTCGCCGTCCGCCTCACGTGCGGGGATCGATCTGGCCGAGGGGGGAATCCAACGCCATCTGCTGCAACCTACAGCCAACTTCACTGCTGCAGCTGGTTTCGCATGACCTTGCCCAGGGCGTTGCGGGGCAGATCCTCGACGATGTGGACCAGGCGGGGGCGCTTGTAGGGGGCCAACGTGGTCGAGGTGAATTCGGCCAGATCGTCGACCGACGGAGGGGCCCCGTCGGCCACGATCCACGCGGTGACCACTTCGCCCCACTCGTCGGAGGGCGTGCCGGTCACCGCCACTTCGGCCACCCGGGGATGGGTGGCCAGCACGTCCTCAACCTCGGTGGGGTAGACGTTGAAGCCCCCCGAGATGATCAGCTCCTTGGAGCGTCCACTGATGACCAGGTACCCGCCATCGTCGCGGCCCTGGTCACCCGTCCGGAACCAGGGGGACCCGCCGCCCTCCGCAGGCACGAACGCCTCGGCGTCGGCCGCCGGTCGGTTCCAGTAACCGTCGAACACGTTCTGGCCTCGCACCAGGATCTCGTCTCCCGCGCCGGGCATGATCTCCACTCCCGGAAGTGGGAACCCCACCGTTCCGGCCCGCCGATCGCCGTCATACGGGTTGGAGGAAAGCATCAGCGTCTCGGTCATCCCGTACCGCTCGAGCACCGACGACCCGATGGCGGCACTGACGGCGGCGTGCAGATCCGCCGGCAATGGCGCCGATCCCGACACGCACAACCGCAGGCGACCGAGGTCCGACGCGTAGCCCGACCGGACCAGGCGGTGGTACATCGTCGGCACCCCGAAGAAGAGGGATGCCTTCTCGTCGACTGCCTCCGCGGCCACACCGGCGGGATCGAAGCCCGGGAGGAGCACGGCGGAGGCACCGGCCAGCAGGGTGCCGTAGACGCCGACGCAGAGACCGTGGGCGTGGAACACGGGCAGGCAGTGGACCAGACGGTCATCGGGTCCCCACCGCCAGGCGACCCTCACCGATTCGGTGCCGGCCAGGAGGTTCCTGTGCCGCAGCACGGCACCCTTCGGGGCGCCGGTGGTGCCCGACGTGTAAAGGATCAAGGCGGCGTCATCCGGGCGGGCGGCGTCCAGCGGCCCGACCTCGCCCTCAGGGAGGTCCACCTCCGGGCCGACCGTCACCACGGGATCGGGCGAGGCCCGGCGAACCCACTCGGCCTGCTCGGCCCGTTCGACCACGGCGGCCGCGGGGCGGACATCGGTCACGATGTGGGCCAGTTCCCGCTCGGAGTAGGCGGTGCTGAGGGGCACCACCACCAGGCCCGCCCGGAGGGCGCCGACGTTGGCCACCAGGGCCGCGACCGACGCGGCCGTCGACCAGATCATCCGATCACCCGGCACCAGACCGGCGGCCCGGAGCCTGCCGGCCACCCGCAGCGTGGCCTCGTCGAACTCCCCCGCTGTCCACCAGCGGTGCCCGCCCCCGGATTCCCCACCGGGGCCAGGCGCGGGACGCCCGGGCTCCCTCCACAGGGGGTCGCCCGGAGCGGATTGCCATCGGGCGGACCAGGCGTGCAGCAGGGTGCCCGATGACACCAGGTCCTCCGAGGTCAGGCCGGAGCCGTCCGGTAGGTGATCACGCCACGGACGCAGGGCGCCCTCCTTGCTCGGTCCGGTCACCGGGCACGGATGCCCGCCGCACCCGGATCGCCCGGCAACAGTGCGGGCCCCAGTCTTAGCCGAACGAGGGCGGGCCCTGGCCGGGCACCCGGCGTCCGGACCGTCGGGGCGATCCGGGGGGCACATCGGGTGCACCGGTGGCAGACTGATCCGGCCAGCGCCCCAGCCGTCCGAGACAGGTTTCTGTCGCCGGGCCGCGAGGATCGAAAGGAACCAGACCATGGGACTGATGGACAAGGTCAAGGCATCGGCCGAGATCGGACTGGCCAAGGCCACCGAGGCGGGCAAGGCCGGACAGGCCAAACTGGACGCGGCCCAGGCCAAGCACAAGGCCGACGGCCTCCTCCGCGACCTCGGGGCCGCCGTCTACGCCGACCACTCCGGACGCGGATCCGACCAGACGACCAAGGACGCCGAGCGGATCGTGGGCGAGCTGCAAGCCTACGAAGCGGAGTACGGCCCCATAGCCTCGTGAGCACCTCGGGAGGGCCCCGCCGCATCGCAGTCGTCCCCCACACCCACTGGGACCGGGAGTGGTACGAGCCGTTCCAGACCTTCCGGCTCAAACTGGTCGGCCTCATCGACCGCTTGCTCGACCAGATGGAGCAGGACAGCTCCTACACCCATTTCCTGCTCGACGGCCAGGTGGCGGTCATCGACGACTACCTCGAGATCCGCCCGGAGAACGAACAACGGCTCCGCGCCCTGGCCACCGCGGGTCGGATCACCGTCGGACCGTGGTACATCCTCATGGACGAGTTCCTGGTGTCCGGTGAGACCATCATCCGCAATCTCCAAGCCGGCATCCGCCGCGGTGCGGAATTCGGCGGGGTGATGGCCGTCGGCTATCTGCCCGACATGTTCGGCCACATCGCCCAGATGCCCCAGATCCTCTCCCAGGCTGGATTCGATCGCGCCGTGGTGTGGCGCGGGGTGCCGTCAGCGGTCGACCGGTCGGCCTTCCGGTGGGAGGCCCCGGACGGTTCGAGCGTGCGAGCCGAGTACCTGGTCGCCGGGTACGGCAACGGCGCCGCCCTTCCCGAGGACGCCAAGGCCCTGGTGCGCCGCCTGAACGCCCACCTCGAGGAGTTCGGGTCCTTCCTCCATGACGGCGACCCGCTGCTGTTGATGAACGGCAGCGACCACCTTCGCCCCCAACCGTGGTTGGGACGGGTGGTCGCCGAGGCCAACCAGATCCAGAGCGACTTCGAGCTGACCATCTCCTCACTGCCCGAATACCTCGACGCAGCACCCGAACATGACCTCCCGCACTGGCACGGCGAACTCCGCTCCGGTGCCCGCACCAACCTGTTGATGGGGGTCGGCTCCAACCGGGTCGACGTGAAGCAGGCCGCCGCCAGGGCCGAGCAGTGGCTCGAGCGCATGGCCGAGCCGCTCTCGGCGTTGTTCCTCCCCACCACGTCCTGGCCCGCGTCCTTGCTGGATCTGGCCTGGACCTTGGTGATCCGCAACGCCGCTCACGACTCGATCTGCGCCTGCTCGATCGATGACGTGGTGGATGCCGTCCTGCACCGCTACGCCGAGGCCCGCCACATCGGGCAGGGTCTGGCCGACCAGGCACTGGCCGCCGTGGCCGCGTCGATGGCCACGGCCGGACCGGTGGTGGTCAACCCGTCGGCCCGAGACCGCGGTGGCCTGGTCGAGGTGGTTGTCCCGGCAACCGGCGAGATCGGGCCCGATGTCCAGGTGCTGTCCGAGCGCCTGGGGCTGCCGGGATCGATGACCCTCGACGGCCCGACGGTCCTCAACATGCTCGGGCTCATCCAGGGCGCCCGCATCGACGACGACACCTACATCACGGATGTCACCCTGGCCGAGGATGAGACGGGGCTCGACATCACCATCGTCCTCGGCCCCGAAACGCGTGACGGGGTGCCCGTCGAGGAGATCAAGCGGGAGTTGTTCACCCGCCTCACCGCCCGGCCCGACACCGAGGTCCGCCTGACGCTCGATCAACCGCCGATGCGGCGCATCCTGGCCCGACAGACCGAGGTCCCCGGATTCGGGTGGTCCCGGTTCGATCCTGCCCCCCTGGTCCATCCGGTCCGGGTGGAGGGTGACGCCCCAGGTGCCATCACCCTGGCCAACGGCCTGGTGACGGTGGCCATCGACCCGGCAGACGGCACGTTCTCGCTCGATGGGGTCCCCGGATACGGGCGCCTCGTCGACAGCGGGGACTACGGCGACACCTACAACTACTCACCGCCCCGGATCGATCCCGCCGTCTCCTCGCCCGACTCGGTGTCGGTGGCCATCGTCGATCGCGGTCCGGTCCGGGCCACCGCCACCATCACGTCGACCTTCACCTGGCCCGAACGGGTGGATCACGACACCAAGGCCCGGGTCGGAAAGCGCCCGGTGTCGGTCGTCACCACCGTCGAGCTCCGAGCCGACGAGTCGCTCGTCCGGATGATCACCAGCTTCGACAATCCGTCGAGGGACCACCGGGTGCGCGTCCACCTCCCCCTTCCCGAGCCGGCTGCGACATCGCAGGCCGAGTGCGCCTTCACCATCGTCCAGCGCGGCCTCACCGCCGAGGGCCGGCCCGACGAATTCCCGACACCCACCTTCCCGTCGCGCCGGTTCGTGTCGAGCGGCGGCCTGACCGTCGTCCATGAGGGGCTCCTCGAGTACGAGCTGGTGGACATCGAGGGGACCGGACCCGGGGGCGCCGGCGAGGCCCGGGCATTGGCCCTCACGCTGCTGCGCTCGACCGGCATGCTGTCCCGGCTGGGAATGAGCACCCGTCCCCTGCCGGCCGGCCCGATGACGCCGCTCGAGGGCCCACAGCTCATCGGGCCCATCGAGGTGCGCTACGCCCTTCAGGTGGGCGACGTCGATCCCTACCGGGCGGCCGACGACGTGCTGGTGCCCCTGGCCACCACGGCGTCCTTCGGCGGCGGCGACCGGGCTGGTCGTGGTGCGGCCCTCACGGTGCGAGGGTCCGAGGTCTCGTCGGTCCGTCGGGAGGGAGGATTGCTCGAGGTGCGGGTGTTCAATCCACGGTCGACCCCGACCTTCGTCGAATTTCCGGGGCGGACCGGCTGGCTGGTCGACCTACGGGGCGGTCCGGCCTCCCCCTTCGAGGGGGGCTTCGAGCTGCGGCCGCATGGCATCGCCACGGCCCGACTGGCCGGGGACTGAGACCGGGTCATCCGGTTCCGGTCGGGGCGGCTCCGACTGGTCAGCTTCTCCTGCAGGCGGTCGGGAGGCGCGCACCACCAGCTGCTCGCCCCGATCGCGCAGCTCATCCAGCTCCCGCAGCACCTCGCCGAGTCGCTCCCACCTCACGTTCCTGCGGCGATCGGCCCCGGGCTCGGTGCCGGCCCGGGACAGCTTCCACACCTGCACCCGGCCGATGTCCTTCAGGTTGCGGGTGCGAAGCGCCCGCGTGGTGAAGCCCTCCGCTCCCTCGGCCTCGAGGGCCGTGCGGAACCCATCGGAGACGAGAACGGTCCCGGGGTTGGCCACACCGACCAGCCGGCTGGACAGGTTGACCACCGGACCGTAGAAGTCTCCGTCCTGCACCAGCACCGGGCCGACCGCGAGGGCCACCCGGACATCGGACAGGAGCTCATCACTGGCGTACGCCTCGGCCAGGCTCAAGCCGATCTCGGCGGCACTGGTGGCCGTCGGGACCACGAACATCGCCTCGTCGCCGATCATCTTGACCACACGACCGCCCAGAGCCACCACCGTGTCGTGGGCCAGTTCTTCGAACCGGGCCACCACGGCGGCGAGGTCCTCGTCACCCAGATGCTGGCTGAGCACGGTGAAGCCGACCATGTCGGCGAATCCCACCGTCATGACCGGGCTGAGGCCCTCTTCGGACGCACGGGCCCGGACCAGCATGGCCCGCCGCGTCGCAGCCTGCAGATGACGGCGCCAGACGTACTCGAGGAGGCGGGCCATGGCCGGAAGCGCCTCCCCCGCCTGCATGGCGAACTCGTCGGCGTCGATAATGCTGTCGCCCGTCGCCGCCAGGATGGGGGTGGTGGCCCCTCCCGTCTCGGCCTCGGCGATTCGGGCCATCGACGACCCGATCACCCGGGCCATCTGCACCGCCGAGTCGACGTCGACGAGGCCCATGGCCACCATGGACTGGAACAGCCGCACGGCTTCGATGTCCATCTCGGTGAAGGCGAGGTCATCGTCATCGACGTCGAGGAAGCCGAGGGCCCGCCAGAACCGCCGGGCCACTTCGATGGGGATGTCCGTTCGCTCGGCCACCTGGGCCTGAGTCAAGCGGGTCCCGGCCGGGGCCAGCATCCTGTCAACCACCAGGAGGTCGAGCACATCGTCGGCCACCGCCCGGTCGATCTCCTCTCTGGTGCATCCCAATTCGAGGAGAAGGGAGCGGACCCGGGCCAGGGCCTCAATTCGTTGTTGGCCCTCGGTGGCGACCTGGTTCGACACGATCACACCCTAGGTCGACGCGCCGTCGGGGAGGATCGGCGGGAGGCCACCTACACTGTCGCGGTGGCAGCCGCCCCTCTCCGGTCATCGCTGCCGGGCCATCCCCTCCGCTTCGGGCCCCGCGCCGTGCTCATCCCGGTCAAAGCGTTCGACCAGGCCAAGCGCCGACTCCATCTGGCCCTGAACGAAGGGCAGCGCGCCGACCTGGCACGCGCCATGGCGGACCGGGTCATGAGCGCCGCACACCCGTTGCCGGTCGCCGTGGTCTGCGACGACACCGAGGTGGCCGATTGGGCCCGGGCCCGGGGGGCGTTGGTGGTGTGGGAACCGGGACGCGGCCTCAACGGCGCGGTCCAGGCGGGGGTCGAGCACCTGCGGGCCGGGGGGGTGACCCAGGTGACCGTGGCCCACGCCGACCTCCCGCGTGCCTCCGATCTGGCCGGCGTCGGCAGTGCCCCGGGCATCACACTGGTGCCCGACCGGTATGGCAACGGCACCAACGTGATCGCGCTGCCGGCCGACGCTGGGTTCCAGTTCTCCTATGGACCGGGCTCCTTTGCCCGTCACACCGTTGAAGCGCACCGGATCGGGTTGCCCACCCGGGTGCTCGACCGTCCTGACCTGGCCTTTGACATCGACGAGCCCGGTGACGTCGTCCCCGTGGCCGCCAGCCGTGATTCGGCCCTGTGACGAGGACTGAAGGCGCCACCGATCACCACCGGGGTCCGAGCGGGCTTCCCGTGGGCGATCTCCTCGCCGTCGAGCCCGTCACGGCGGATCTCCCGGTGCCCGCCGCCGTGCTGGCCGTCGGCGCCCACCCCGACGACATCGAATTCGGATGTGGTGCCACCCTGGCCAAGTGGGCCGCGGCCGGGTCGGAGCTCCACTACCTCGTGCTCACCGACGGCTCGAAGGGCAGTTGGCGCCCCGACGCCGACATCCGCCAGCTGGTGGCCGACCGCCGACAGGAGTGTCACGACGCAGCCGCGGTGGTCGACGGCAGGCCGCACCGAACGTCGCCGCCCCCGGACCGGGTCTTCTTCCTCCAACGGGTCGATGGCGAGCTCGAGAACGGCATCGAGGAGCGGAGGGCGGTGGCCCGGATCATCCGCCTGGTCCGCCCGACTGTGGTGCTGGGCCACGACCCGTGGCGACGGTACCGGCTCCATCCAGATCACCGGGCTGCGGGCTTCATCACCGTCGACGCGCTCGTCGGGGCTCGGGACCAGCACTTCTTCTCCGAGCTGGGGCTCGAGCCCCATCGACCGGAGTCCCTGCTGCTCTGGGAGGCAGACCTGCCCAATCACCTCGAGGATGCGAGGGGATTCGAAGACGTGAAGATCGAGGCGCTGCTCTGCCATCACAGTCAACTCGAATCGACGATGGGCATCAGGGACCTGGCACCGTCACCGGGCGGCTCAGGGCCAGAGAGCGCCCCGCAGGCGTCCGAGTTCGCCTCGAAGGTGCTTCGCCAGCTGGCGGCCCATGGATCGCTCGCCGGCTATCGATCGGCAGAGGCATTCCGACTGATGACCGATCTCTGATTGGCGGCCAACGCGTCAGCAGGGGCCCTAAGGCCCCTGCTGACAACTCGTTGGCGACACCAGAGGTGCCGACCTGCGCAGCTACCGCCTCTTGGCCGTGCGCTTGACGGCCTTGCGGGCCGGAGCCCTCTTGGCCGTGCGCTTGGCCGTGGACTTCCGGGCTGCCGTCTTGCGGGCCGGAGCCTTCTTGGCCGTCCGCTTGCGGGCCGGAGCCTTCTTGGCCGTGCGCTTGGCCGTGGACTTCCGGGCTGCCGTCTTGCGGGCCGGAGCCTTCTTGGCCGTGCGCTTGCGGGCCGGAGCCTTCTTGGCCGTGCGCTTGGCGGCAGTTCGCTTCGCTGCAGTCTTACGGGCCGGAGCCTTGCGGGCCGGAGCCTTCTTCACCGCCTTTTTGGCTGTCGACTTACGGGCCGCTGTCTTTTTGGCCGGAGCCTTGCGGACCGTCCTCCTGGCTGCTGCCTTCTTTACTGCCATTGATACTCCCTCCTTAGGGTTCAACGCCGATTTGAAC
>DASZJN010000009.1:0-3606 GCA_035948045.1 Acidimicrobiales bacterium
ACGAACGACTCGGCGCCGTCGAGCGTGTCGAACGCCTGGACGAGTCGATCAAATCGCTCACCACCGGCCGAGCCCGGGCCACCCCAGGACGCCAGACCGACGCGGTGTCCGAGGCGTCTGGCCATGGCAAAGACATCGATCTCGCCCGCTGACCCGAGCTCGTCGATCGTGGCCTCGACGGCCAGTTCGACGTTGTCGAGGTAGTTCGTCACGTTCTCTCGTCCAAACAGCTGCTGCGGTAGGACGCGTCGGCCCACGAACATCTCGTCGGGAAGCTTGCGCCGCAGCATTCGCCAGTCGGCAATGCCCTTGCTGGCGCGGTCCTCGGGGAGGCCGTAGAAACAGGCGACCCCGGACGGCGAGAACGTAAACAGGTACCGGTCCTCTCCGCTGTCCACGACAAAGGTGTCTCCGAATGAACGACGCGCCCCGGCCAGGGCCGAGACCGGGTCGTCGATTGGGGCATCCCAGGGCAAGCCGACCCCGGTGGCCACCGGTGGCATGGGCGAGATCAACGGCACAGTCATGAGCACCTTCCTCTGTCGGGCTCGGGCTTCGCACATCATCCGCCGTTGAGACCTTGGCCGAGCCCAACCCTTCCGTCTGGCTACCCCAACCTCAGCACTCGACAGGCTTCCCGGGCCGGGTCGTTCCCCCCGGTCCGATGACGACCGACACACTCAAAGCCCCGGGATCGGCCACCACCGTGAGGTGGGGGCTGCCGGCTTCCGAGGTGACCACCCCGCCGGTGACGAGGACGTGGTAGCCGGCCGGATACGACCGGGTGGGTACTTGCAACGAGGTGACCGCGTGGCACGAGTACGAGCCCCCGCCGGGTTTGCGGGTGCTGTAGCGGAAGGTGAGGGTGGCGGTGGGAACGTCATAGTGCAGGGCCGTGGGTGTACCGGCCACCGCCACCGGATGGGGGCGCACGAGGGCGTCGACGACCGGGGTATCCAGGTTGGCCCCGGTGGGCGCACTGGCAACGTCCTTCACCATCAACCCGTCGAAACTCCACCAGATCCACGGCATCAGGGCGTTGTCGAGTTCGCCGACCTGGCGGTCAATGGCGGACACATCCGTCGTCGCACCGAATTCGGTGTTGATGAGCGCCCCGCCCGTGGCCGTCGACCACTGCTCGGCGTAGTTGATGGCACTCGGGTCGAGGGCGGGATCGGTGGTGTACAGGTGCCAGCTCAATCCGCCGGTGGACCTCCTGCCGGGCCGATCGATGTTGGTGCCGGCCACGCCGAAGTTGAAGAGCACGAACGGCTCGCCGAAGACCAGGTGCGACGGATCGTGGGCGCGGATGGCCGCCGACACCTTGGCGTAGTACGGGTCGAGCTCGCTGTGGTCCAGGGTGGCGCAGCCGACGGCGCTGATGCATGGCTGCCAGGTCGACCCGGGGAACGGCTCGTTGATGAGGTCGTAGCCGAGCACTCCCGGATTCGAACCGACCCGGCGGGCCAATGCCGCGAACATGGCCGCCACCCGCATCTGGAGCCCCACGCCGCCCGGGCCTGGGGCATTGTGCCAGAAGCTGTCGAAGGCGGCCTGGATGGCCGGGTTGGTCACGTAGTAGAGGGGGAAACCGGTATGGGTGTTGATGGCGCCGTCGGTGAGGGTCATCCAACCGGGGAAGCCGTCGCTTCCGAGCGTCGGTCCCCACCCGTCCTGATGGAGGTCGACCAGCACCAGCAGGCCGTGGTCGGTGAGGGTCTCGACGGTGCGGGCAAACGAGTCGAGGTAGTCCGCGTCGATGACCCCTGGTTGCGGCATGATCGAGCCGGCGGTGAGCCCGAGCCGCACGACATCGAACCCGTTGGCGGCCAGAAAGGCCGCGTCGGCGGCTCCGAATCCCCGGGCCCTGGGGGTCTGCCCATCCGTCTTGGACACCAGGTTCACCCCGTGGAGAAGCACGACCCGACCGGAGGCATCGGTCAGCCACCTTCCCATATGGCCAATCGGCAGCGCGGGGTCGAAGGCCCGCTGTGATTCGGGCGCCTGTCCGGCTGTGGCCGACGCCGGCCATGCGAAGGAACCGGCAACCAGCACGGGAAGCATGGCGATGATCGCCAACACCATTCTCCTCATCCGCGTGCCCATGACTGCACTCCCCCTGCGACCCGACCATGCAGCAACGCAGTGCCGGACGCATCGCACTGTACCTGGTCCGCCCTGGGGCCGACCGCTTCGACACGGTGCGGCCATCGCCGCCGTGGCCATTGTGACGGCGAGCCCATCCGACTTCTGGGCCTAGCCAGGTGGGGCCTCGGACGTGGGGGCACCAGCATCGGACGCCTCCGCTCCCGGGCCGAAGTCCCGTCGCACGCTGCGGGCCGCCGCCACCATGTGGTGGAGCGCCGGGAGGACCTGCTCGTAGCGCCGGGTCTTGAGACCGCAGTCAGGGTTCACCCACAACCGGCCGGGACCGAGACGCTCCACGGCCCGGCGGATCAGCGCCTCCAGCCAGGCGGTCTCAGGCACCCCGGGCGAGTGGACATCGTAAATGCCCGGCCCCGCCCCGCCTTGGTACGAGGCGTGCTGCAACACGTCGACGACGGTCATGTCGGAACGCGCCGCCTCGAATGACAAGACATCCACGTCCAACTGGTCGAGCGCATCGACGATGTCGCCCAGCTCGGCGTAGCACATGTGGGTGTGCACCTGGGTACCGCCGGCAGCGGCGGAGGTGACCAGTCGGAAGGCCCGGGTCGCCCAGGCCAAGTACTCCGGTCGCTCCTGGCGGCGAAGGGGTAGGCCCTCCCGCAACGCCGGCTCATCGACCTGGATGATGGTGATCCCGACCGCCTGGAGATCAACCAGCTCGTCATGTATGGCCAGGGCCAGTTGGTCGGCGGTGTCCCGTTCGGGCTGGTCATCGCGCACGAAGGACCACCGCAGCATGGTGATCGGTCCGGTGAGCATGCCCTTGACCGGCTTCGACGTTCGCGACTGGGCGTAGCGGGTGAAGTCGACCGTCATCGGCTCCCGGCGCGTCACGTCACCGAAGAGCACGGGGGGACGAACACATCGCGATCCGAAGGATTGGACCCACCCGGCGTCAGGCACGACGAATCCGGTGAGCTGCTCCGCGAAGTAGCGGACCATGTCGTCCCGCTCGGGCTCCCCGTGCACGAGTACATCGAGCCCGACTTCCTCTTGGACGGCCACCACGTGGTCGATTTCGGCGCGCAGCACGGCGTCGTAGCCGGCATCGTCGAGGTGTCCCGCACGCCAGGACGCCCGTGACCGCCGAAGGTCGGGCGTCTGGGGATAGGACCCGATGGTGGTCGTCGGCAGGATGGGAAGGTCCAGCTCAGAACGCTGGATCGCCGCCCGTTCTGGGTACGCCTCGGGCCGGCGGGGATCAGATTCGGCACGTAAGGCCACCCGCCGTCGAACCGCAGCGTCGGTCACTCGGGACGAGTGCCTCCTGGCGGCGAGGACGGCCCGATTGGCGTCGAGCTGGTCCATGATGGTGTCACGGCCGTCGGTGGCTCCTCGGGCCAGCACGGCCAGCTCGCCCAGCTTGTCGTGGGCGAACGACAGCCACGGGCGCACCTCCTCGTCGATATCCTCCTCGGAGGCGCTCCCGAGGGGTAC
>DASZJN010000010.1:0-2123 GCA_035948045.1 Acidimicrobiales bacterium
AGTAGGACGCCACCGACGCCGCCAGGGCCACCACCAGCCAGACCACGTTCTGTCGAAAGGGCAGGCTGGTCTTACCGGCCTTCTCGGCGGCAAGGATCAGGATGGGCCAATGCCAGAGATAGAGGGAGTAGGAGATTCGTCCCAGCCACCGGAAGGGAGGCAGCTTGAGGAGTGATTCCGCCCCCTGTCGAGGGGCGGTCATCCCCCCGGCGATGACCAGGGCGGTCCCGATCACCGGGAACGCCACCAGGGCCCCGGGGTAGGGGGAACGGCTGTCGAAGGCCACGGACCCGAAGACGATCGCCGCCAACCCCGTCCAGGTGAGCACTGAGCCGATGGGCTTCGGGATCTCGAGGAGCCACTTCGTGCCGACCGCCACCAAGGCGCCCAGTGCCAGCTCCCAGGCTCGAGTGAAGGGCGAGAAGAACGCCGCCGACGGATTGGAGGCGGTCTGCGTCACGGAGAGGGCGAACGAGGCGACAATGACCGTGATGAGCCCGATGGCCAGCCTCGCCTGCAGCGACAGCTTGGTGCGGAGTGCGGCGATCACAACGAAGACCGTCGGGTAGACGAGATAGAACTGTTCTTCGACGGCCAGCGACCAGAAGTTCTGGAGGGGGGACGGGGGAAGCTGCGCAGTCAGATAGTTGGTACCGACCGAGGCGAAGTGAAAGTTGGCCAGAAACAGGGCGGCCCATCGCCCGTCGATGGCCGTCTGGTTGCCGGCGACGACCCCCAGCACCAGATAGGTGGCGGTGACAGTGACGATGATGGCCACCGTGGCGGCCGGGATGATGCGGCGAGCCCGACGCCCGTAGAAACCCAGCATCGAGACCCGCTTGGATGAGCCCTGTTCGCGAAGGAGCACCCCGGTGATGACGAAGCCCGAGATCACGAAGAAGACGTCGACACCGACGAAGCCACCGCTGATCCCCGGCACGCCGGCGTGAAACAGCACCACGAGCACGATGGCGACGGCCCGCAGCCCTTCGACATCCGGCCGGAAGCGGCGGTCCTCCGGCGCCGTTCCCGCCTCGTCCACCGCAGCGGCCAGGCCGTCGCCAACCGATTCATCGATGACGGTCACGCCATCGCGCTCCCCAGGGCGTAAGCCCTCCGCATCTCGGGGGCGCCGGGTCCACGTATCAGCCAAACGCGCACGGCACCCTCACCCCCCAGCTCAATGAAGACGAGCCCTCCGGCCCGCGACTCGGTCCCTGCCCATGTCGACGGGTGCCGCCGAGTCCACGCACACCCTAGATTGTCCGGTGGCCTCGGTGGCCCTCGGCGGACCTCATCGCCTCGGCCGGCGGCACCTGGACAGTGGGAGCGAGGCTGCCCTGCCCCCAGGTCAAGCCCATATCCAGCCCCATCATCGCTCGGTCGACACGAACACGTTCTTGATGTCGCTGTAGGACGCCAACGCCTCCAGCCCGAGCTCCCGCCCGAAGCCGGACTGCTTCATGCCCCCGAAGCTGGTCTGTACCCGGACGGAGCTGTTGGAGTTCACGGACAGGTTCCCGGCCTGCACGGCTCGGGCCATCCGCAGGGCACGGGCCCCATCCCGGGTCCAGATCGAGCCGGACAGACCGTAGGGGGTGTCGTTGGCCAGCCGGACGGCGTCCTCCTCGTCGTCGAACGGGATGAGCGCCACCACCGGCCCAAAAATCTCCTCGCGGGCCATCCGCCACTCGGCGCCGGCCGGGGCCACCACCGTGGGCGCGAACCAGAACCCGGGCCCGGCGGGCACGGCACCCACGGTGTGGGTGGGGACCGGGCCGCCCGCGGGATCACCCATCCCCGGGGCCAGAAAGGACGCCACCACCCGGCGATGGGCGGCGGTCACGAGGGGCCCCATCTTGGTGGCCGGGTCGATGGGGTCCCCGACCGTCCATGCGCGGACAGCGTCGGACAGGAGCGAGGCGTACCGGTCGAAGACCGATCGCTCCACCAGCACCCGGCTGCGGGCGCAGCAGTGCTGCCCGGCGTTGGCGAACACCCCTCCGGGCGTGGCCGCTGCCGCCCGCTCGAGATCGGCGTCGGCGAAGATGATCGAGGCAGACTTGCCCCCCAGCTCGAGGGTGACCCGCTTGATGGTGCCGGATGCCCGCGCCATCACCTCT
>DASZJN010000011.1:0-7759 GCA_035948045.1 Acidimicrobiales bacterium
CGGCCTCCACCTCACCGGCCTGGACGGAGGTCATCCGGTGCGGGGCCTTCACCGATTGGAAGATCTGGCGGGCGTAACGGGCGGGCGTGCGATCGAGCGCTTTCGACGCAGCCAGGTAGCCGAGACGGTCCTTGGCGCCCCACTCCCACTCCCGCTTCTGCAGGAACTGGAACGACGGGGGGAAGGTGTTGTTGTTGAGGGTGGTCTCGATCTGGAAGACGTTGACCCCGCTGTCGGCGATGAGCTGGCCCATGCGCCAATTGGAGGTGTGCAGCTCTGAGCGGTGCTGGTCCATGAACGACCTGCTCTTCTGCATGGTCTGCGGATTGTGGTGGTGCCGCAGGCTCCGGTAGCTGGCCAGGCCGGTGGCGACGCTCTTGTGGCCCCCGTCCATGGTCACCAGATTGATGTTGACGTACACCAGCAGGTCGCTCTCGGCCGCCCGCCGGTTGATCTCGACGTCCTCGCCCTGCTCGGTCTGGCCCAGATGGACCAGCGCCTCCGGGTCTTCGGCATCGTGTTGTGTCAGGAGGCCGTTGGGGGCGAAGGCGTCGTAGATGCGGTCCCCGATGGCGTGACGGAGCTCCGCCTCGGTCATGCGCCGGTGGAGGGCCAGCGCCACGATGAGGGCGACGTCATCGACCCCGGCGTCGGCGGCCATGTCAAGCACCTGCTCGATGACCATCTGGCGGTTGTCAGGTCGCTCCATGGGCGGCAGGGGCAGGGAGATGTCGTCGAAGGCGATGGTCAGCTTCATCCCGGGACGGAGGAGCGCCGGCAGCGGTTCCGTGTCGCCCGCCGGGTTGTTGAGCGCGGCCCGGATGGCGGCCGAGGGCTCCCTCAGCGGATCGATCGGCTCGGGCGCGTAGATGACACGGCTGCCCTCGGGCAGCCGCTCCAGGCTGAATCGCTCCCCGTGCCAGAACAGGGTGGGGGGGGTGGAGCGGTCGACGTCGAGGACAAATCCCGGCCTGGGGCTCATCGGGTGCTTCCTTTCCGGGTGCGTAGGTCGAATGCCACCTTGACCGCTCCCCGGCGCCCTGCGGCCCCGGCGTGGGCGATGGCCTCCTGGTACCGCTCCAGCGGGTACGTGGCCGTGACCAGCGACCCGAGCCCGGCGGCGGCCACGACATCGATGGCCAGCTGGAACGTCCGACCGGACTCGCCCGTGGCCGCCGGCGCCGCGGACGTCGCGGGTGCCTCGACCCCGTAGGCGTAGGCGCCGACCAGGGTCAGCTCGCGATGCCAGAGCGGCGCCAGGTCGATCGCCACCCGGCCCGGCATCCCGACCAGCACCACGCGGCCGCGGGCACGGGTCATGGCCAACGCCTGGGTGATCGACGCTGCCGACCCGACGCAGTCGAACACCACGTCGGCGCCCTCGGTCAGGCGACCGGCCAGCACCAGGGAGCCGGACCGGCGGCGCACGGACCGGGCCAGCTGGTCGGGGGCCACCACGGTGTCGGCGCCCAACGTCTCGGCGATCCGGCGCTGGTGGGAATGCTTGGCCCCGACCATGACCGTGCAGGTGGTCTGGGGCCGTACGACGCGGTCGAGGGCGGTCACGGTGGCCAGGCCGAGGGTCCCGGCCCCGATCACCGCCACCACGTCGTCGGGCTCGACGCCGGCGGACAGGGCGGCGTGCACCGCACAGGCGGTGGGCTCGATCACCACGGCGTCCTCGTCCGAGAACCCGTCGGGCACCGGATGGAGCTGGGAAGCGTGGGCCGCCAGGTCGGCGCTCGACCACCCCCCGCCGGTATCGGTGCAGAACCCGGTCTGGAGGCCGGGCTCGAGGTCGCCGAAGGCGATGTTGCCGCACAGCCCGGTGTGGCCCTGGGAGCACTGTGCACATGGTGGGTGGATGTGCCGAGGGGCGCAGCCCAGCACCGGTTCGATGACGGCCCGGGTCCCCGGGGCGAGCGTCCGTCCGGCATGGTCGACTCCCCCCTGGTCGAGGATGCCCACCACCTCGTGCCCGGGGACGAACGGGAAGCTGACCATGTCCTCGAAGTAGCGGGAGCTCCGCCCGTCCAAGGTGGCCAGATCGGAACCGCAGATACCCGACAGCAGCGGCCGCAGGTAGAACCAGTCGTCCCCGGGCAGGGCCGGCGGCGTCGCCTCCAGCAGCTGCAGCGGGCCGATGCCGGCCCCCCGCCCGGATCCGAAGGCCGAAGCCACCCGGGAGGCCGCGAATCTCGGCAGGTTCCGCTCGAACACGAGTGCCTTCATCGGCTCGGCCCGGCAGCCGTCCGCCGCGCTGCTCCCGACAGCGCGGCCGCGCTGGTGCGCCCCCGTCCGAGCGAGCCGCGTCGGTCGACCGGGCCGAGCGGCAGGACCGGTCGCGCCCCTCCGTCGGCCTTGTGCCAATGCTCGACGTGCCATCCGCGCCGTCGGGCGATGGCGGCCAGCTTGGCCTCGGGATTCACCGCCACGGGAAACCCCACCGCCTCGAGCATCGGCAGGTCGCTGGCCGAGTCGGCGTAGGCCATCGACTCCTCCAGCTGGAGGCCCTCCGCCTCGGCGTAGTCGGCGAGGAGCAGGGCTCGGGCCTCGCCGATCGGTGGCAGCTCTTCGAGCCGACCCGTGAACTTGCCGTCGACCTCGCCGAGATGGGCGCAGACGATGTCGTCGAACAGCGGCCGCATGGGCTCGACGACCAGGTCGAGCGCGCCGGTGATGAGGATCGTCCGATGGCCGAGGGCGCGGTGCTGGCGCACCCGTGCAAAGCCGGCCGGGAAGGACTTGGCCAACAGGAGGTGATGGAAGAGCTCCCACCCGTCGTCGCGGAGCCGGTCGACCGGGGCGCCCTCGTAGCGGCGATAGAAGGAGCGGAGGAAGTCCCCACGGTCGCGGCGGTCCAGGACGAGCAGGGAGGGCGCCTCCCGGAGGAGGTCGGCCACGAAGGCGGCCCGTTCGGTGGCGGGAAGGTGACGCGAGGCCAGCCAGGCGTAGGAGTCCACCACGTTGGAGGCGATCAGGGTGTTCTCGAGGTCGAAGGAGGCCAGGTGCCGGTCGGGGGAGAGGATGGCCCGGCGGGACCGCTCGGAGCGGCTTGGCTGGTTCGACCTGCCCGGCGCGGTGCGGACCCGTGCGTGTTCGATGATCGAGGGCAGGTGGATGTCTCGGACGTAGGAGTCCCAGTCCACGGCGGCAGGGTCGAGGCAGAAGACCTCGCGGTCGTCGGCGTCCATTCGGTCCCACAGGGCCATCAGGCGGTCGACCCGGTAGCGGGCCTCGGTCTCGGTGTAGGCGCCGTAGAGCTCGACGTAGCCCAGGGCCCGGTCGGCCAGCAGGTGCTGCTCCTCGAGAGCGGCCATCCAGGCCGCCTGGCGTCCGCGGATGGGGAGGGATCCCACCAGCTTCTCGGCCAGGTCCATGGCCTTGCTGGCTCGGGAGAGCTGTCGTTGGACCCGGCCCCGCCCGGGGAAGGACCAGGCCGGCACCACGATGGGCTGCCCGTCACTGTCATAGAGCGGGTGCTCGGTGAACCAGGACTGGACCAGCTCGACCAGCCGCCCGTAGCGGAAGGGATTCCGGACCCCGGAAGCCACGTGGTACACACTCGGGCCCTGGTACGCCTCACCGGCGTCGAGCAGTGCCTCCCCGGCCACGGCGATGATGGCGGCCACCACCAGATCCACCGGGATCACATCGGTCACCCCTTCCGGCACACCGGGGAACTCCCGGAGCAGCCCGCGGGCATAGGAGACGATGATGGGCTCGGCCATGCGGAAGCCGCGGATCCAACCGGGCCGCGGCTCGGCCAGAGCCGACTCGATGATCGACGGCCGCACGATGGTCATGGGAACGGTGTCGCCGAACTGGGACACCAGGGCCCGCTCGCCCAGGGCCTTGGTGTACGGGTAGGCGTCGGGCCATCCGAGTGATTGGGCCCGGGCCTGGCCCACCCGGACCATCTGCTTCTTCACCCAATCCTCGCGGAGGCGCTCGGCCCGCTCCGCCAGGAGATGGAGCCCAGCGCCGCCCAGTTCGCCTCGGGCATCCTTGGAGAACATGGCCAGGCGCTCGGGCCGGCGGGATTCGGCGTCGGTGTCTCCCCGCTGGCGCCGGGCGGCGTCGACCTCGGTGCGCCAGTCGACCTCGATACTGAAACGGCTGCCGCCCAGGAGCTCCTCTCGTGCCTCACCCTGGTGGGTGCCGGCCACATAGGCCGTCGACACCGGGATGAAGTGGACCGGTCCGACCCGCCCCTGGTTTGCGGCGCGCTGGCGGGCTGTGACCACGGCGGCGGCCATCCGGGACGGCCCCAGCAGATTGACCTCCACCGCCGAGTCGAGCGGTGAGTCAAAGCTGACGGCGGCAGCCGAGTGCACCACGACGTCGCACTCCGACAGCTTCTGCAGGCCATCGTCGTCGAGCCCGAGGCCGTCGGTGGCGACGTCGCCGGCCACCGCCGACACCCGCGACGCCACATCGGCGTCGAAGCGGTCCCCGCACTGCTGGCGCAGACGATCGAAGCAGTCGTTCTTGAGGATCTCCTTGGTGGCCCGCTGCATGGCCGTGGCCCGTCGCCCCGGCCGGATGAGCAGGACCACCCGGCTGTCGGGAACCGACCGGAGGACCCGCTCGACCAGCGCCGTTCCCAGAAAGCCGGTGGAGCCGGTGATGAAGAATTGCTTGCCGGCCAGAGCCTCGCGGACACGGGTCACCAGATCTGTCTACCATATGGTAAGTGACCAAGTCGAGCACCGGTGGGTCGGAACCCACAGGGCGGGACCGGAGCCGGCCCCGAGCGGTGGCCCGCCAGGGGCGTCCGGGCGCCTCGGGCATCAGCACGTCCGAGCGCATCCTCGATGCGGCCCTGGTCTCGTTCGCCACCCGCGGCTACGAGGCCTCATCGCTCGACGTCCTGGCCGCCGGCCTCGAGATCCGCAAGCAGACCATCCTCTACTGGTTCCCCTCGAAGGAGATCCTCCTCGAGGCGGTCATCGATCGCAGCGCCGTCGAGCTGTCGGCCGCCCTGGAGCACTCGCTGACCACCGCCGGCGGCGGCTGGTCCCGCGTCGACGCCGTGGTGCGCTCGGTGTTCCGGTTGGCGGCCCGCCGCCCTGAGCTGTTGGGCCTGGTGCGGGAGATGGGCCGACTCGGGACCCCGGCGGCCACCCGTCTGGTCGTTGCCCTGGAGCCCTTGGTGGTGCGGGCCTCCGACTTCCTCGAGGGTGAGATGGACGCCGGTCACATGCGACGCCACGAGCCCCGGCTGTTGCTGCTGGCCATCTACTCCACGGTCATCGGCATGCTGACCGAGGTGGAGGTCCTACGGGCCTTTGGCGAGGAGCCGACGGCCCGCTCGCTGGTCCGCCGGCGCAACGAGATCCTCGAGTTGTTGCGCTCCGCGCTGGTCACCGGGCCTGGCTAGCGCGTCTCAATCGGAGGCCCCGGCCGCCTTGCGCTCTCGGCGGGAGGGCTTCGGCGCGGGGAGCGGCGGGCGCTTCGGGGTGTAGCGCTTGTTGCCCTCCGGCTTCACCGGGCCCTTGTTGCGGCCGGCCTTTGATGACGAGTTACCGGACCCCCGGGCTGGGGCGGCGGCAGCGCGCGAGGTCGACGAGCCCGATTCGGTTCGCGCCGACCGGACCTTGGCTGCTGCCGCCCGCTGGATCTTCCACGATCGGTGGAGGAGCCACGCGGCCAGGGCCAGGAAGGGGAGCCCGAGGACGAAGTTGGAGCTGAAGGCGAGGAAGGTGAACAGCGCCACGAATCCGACGGCCGCCCGCCGCCCGATGAATGTGGCGATGAACAGAAGTGCCGCCGAGACCAGCCCGATCGCCAGTGAGGTCTGAGGGGAGACCTGACCCTTGGCCAGGGCCTTGTGGGAGTTGGTCTCAGAGAGGTAGACGATGACCCCGAAGAGGGCGGCACCCCCGGCAGCGCCGAACGAGAACCGCCTCTCCCGCTCGTCCAGTCGGTCGATGGCCCGCCTGGTCGAGACAGTGGCCCGACCCGGATCGGCGTCGGCGGGCTGGGCATCGCCGCGCCGCACACCGCCGCGAATCCGCTCGGACAGGCCTCGCATGGCGGCCGGCCGGTACGGCGGTGCCTCCTCGTCGACGCCGGCGTCCTCATCTCCCAGGTGTCGATCGTCGGAAGCGGGGGCCATCGGGCAAAGGCTATCGGTCGGGACGGGCGGGCTCGACGCCGGCACCGGAGCCGAAAGGGGACGGCCCGCCGCCGCTCGTCTCTTCGGTCAGGGCGCCCGAAGGATCAGCCGCAGTCCCTGGTTGTCCTCGGGCTCGACGACCCGGTGCTCACCCTTGTTGGCCTCGATCCACGCCAGCGACGGGCTCACCGGTTCAGCGCCGGGCACCCTGTCGGGTTCCTCGACCGTCAACTCGAGGTGGTGGATCCGACCCGTGCGCCCGCCCAGCCACTGGACCAGTTCCCCCGGTGACGACGGGTCAATCGGTGAGACCAGGCGGAGGCCGAGCGGACCTCCCCAGGCCAGGTGCGCCCAGCGATGGTTGGAGCCATGGCCCTCGTCGATCACGGTTCCCCCCAACAAGCCGACGAAGAGGGCGTGGGCGGCGTCGAAGTCGCTGACGGCATGGGTCACCCGCAGCAACGACGCCGCAGCCACCGGTCCTGACCCGTCGCGGCGCGAGCGTCGGTCGGTCGGGTAGTCATCGGGCGGAGGACTGCTCCACGCGTTGGGCGCCTGCGCCAACTGCACGACCACGCCCGTCGCCTCCTTCGGATGGAGGAAGGCCTCGATCCACTCCGGATCGCTCAGATCGATGCCGATCGGTTCGAGGCCGACCCGTCGTGCCTTCTCGATTGCATCGCCCAGGTCGGGAACTTTGAAGGTCAGGTGGTGGGGGCCCGGTCCGGAATTGGCGATGAACCGTTGGAGGAAGTCATTGACGTGGACGTCGTAGGGCATGAGGACTTCGACGCGCGCCCCATTGGCGAACCGGAGCTGACCGGGGGCAAAACCGGGTCCCGGTCCTCCGGAGCTCCACTCGGCCCCGAGCTCGACTGCATAACGGGTCCAGACGTCCTGCCATCGGGGTACGGCGTGTGCCACATGATCGAGAACTGCTGCCTCGATGGTCTGTTCACTCATGGCTCCAGCCTGCTTCTCGACGGCACGCGCTGTCGAACCGATCAACGACCGTGGGTCGGAAACGGCCGGTTGTGGCCTACAGGTCTCGCCAGTACGGTCGAGAGCATGGACTTCCGGAACGAGTCGGTCGTAGGGCTGGCCCACCAGGTGCGAAGTGGCCAGTTGTCGGCCACTTCGCTGGTGGAGCACGCGCTGGGGCAGATCGCCGCGCACAACCCGACGCTCAACGCCTTTGTTGCCGTTGACCCCGAGCGGGCCCGCGCCAGTGCTGCTGATGTGGATGCCAAGGTGGCGTCGGGCATTGATCCCGGGCCGCTGGCAGGCATCCCCCTCGGCGTCAAGGATCTCGAGGACGCTGCCGGTTATGTGACCACCCATGGATCGAAGGCATTTGCCGATGGAGCGACGGCAGCATCGGATTCGCCGCTGGTGGCCCGGCTGGTGGCGGCCGGATGCGTGGTGGTGGGGAAGACCAACACGCCAGAGCTGGGCTGGAAGGCCGTCACCGATAATCGGACGTTCGGGCAGACGCTCAATCCGTGGAGCCTCGATCACACGCCGGGCGGCTCGTCGGGTGGGAGTGCGGCGGCCATCGCGTCGGGGATGGTGCCTCTGGCCACGGGGTCGGACGGAGGGGGATCGATCCGAATCCCGTCCTCATGCTGCGGCCTGTCC
>DASZJN010000012.1:0-23380 GCA_035948045.1 Acidimicrobiales bacterium
AACGTCGACGGGGTTGTCTTCGGAGTGCGGGCACTGGTCCCGGCCCTGACGGCACGCGGCGGAGGAGCGATCGTCGCCACCGCCTCGTTGGCCGGGCTGATCGGCTTCTCACCGGACCCCGTCTACTGCCTGACCAAGCACGCGGTGGTCGGCCTGGTGCGGTCCCTGGTCCCCCAATTGGCCGAGCACCACATCACCATCAACGCAGTGTGCCCGAGCATCGTCGACACGCCCATGATCGGCGAGCAGCGGGAAATGTTGGAGCAGAGCGGGTTCCCATTGATCGACGCGTCAGCGGTGGCCGCGGCGGTGGTCGAACGACTCTCGGGTGAGGAGAGTGGACAGGCCATGGTCATCCAGGCCGGTCGCGAGGCGTTGGCTTTTCGCTTCGGCCGCCCTCCTGGCCCTCGGGCCGGTGGCGTGGTGGGACAGCTCCCGCCTACTGAGTTTGCTGCGCACGATCAAGGCTGACGCGGGTCAACTCTGACGCTGTGCCGTTGCGCTGAACCGAGCCGCCGTGCTGAGCTCGAGCCGCCGTGCTCGACTGGGTCAGCCCACCCGACCGACGCCGGCAAAGCCGTCGCCGGTTCGCACCCCGGTGTTCCAGACCGTGGCCCCGGTATAGGGCGCCTCGACCATCGTGCCTCCGCCGATGTAGAGGGCCACGTGCTCGGAACCGCCCGGACCCCAGAAGAGCAGGTCGCCAGGCTGGATATCAGCCAGAGGGATGTGGGTGGTGGCTGCATACTGGGCCCCCGAGGTCCGGGGGAGGCCGATGCCGGCCTGAGCAAAGGCCCACATGACAAGCCCGGAGCAGTCGAACCCACCGGGAGAGGATCCACCCCACACATACGGTGTGCCGATCTGGCTCTCGGCTGCCTGGATGGCACCAGCGACGCCGGCGGGAACGGGCGGCGGGGGCGCGGTCGGGACGGAGCTCACGCCGCCGGAGCTCGCCCCGCCGCCGCGGCCGATACCGCCGGTCTGAGCGGCGGCCTGGGCCTTCTGTGCTGCCGCCACCTTGGCGTTGAAAGCAGTGGTGGCGGCCAACTGTGCCGCCGCCTGTGCCGCCGCCTGTTGCGCCTTGATCTGGTTCTGGATGTCGGCGTTGACGCTGTTGAGCGCCGCCTGGTCCTGGGCGGCCAGTGCCGAGGCCTGGGTCTCCGAGGACTGCAGGGTGTTACGGGTCGTGGTGGCCTGCGCCTGTTGCTGCTGCAGCGCACTCTGGGCCGCCTGCAACTGGCTCTGCGCGGTGTGCAGGTTGTCGATGGTGGTAGTGACGTTGCCGGTGGCGATGGATGAGTACTCGGAGCGAATGGCCGAGGTGTTCACGTTCGACGAGAACATCTGGGTGACCTGGTTGCTGCTGCTCCCGCTGTTGGTGTAGTCGCTGATGGCCTGGGTACGGAGCTGGCCCTGGTCCTTGGTCACCTCGGCCTGGTCCTTGGCCACCTGGGCCTGATTGGCGGCGATCTGACTGTTCAATTGGGTCAGCTGGTAGTCGGCGGCCTGCACCTGACCGGACAGGGTGGCGATCTGGGCCTGGGTGGCCTGGATCTTGGCGGCGATGGCGGCAGCCTGCGCCTTGTCATCCGATATTGAGCCGGCCGAGGCCGGGCGCGACGGCGAGAACACCGCGGAGGCGATGGCGATTGTGGCGGCCAGTGTGAGCACCACAAATACCCGATTGCGAGGGGATTTGCGGGGGGCGGAGGGCACACGTAGCGCTGACGTCGAGTACTGCTCGGCGTGAGTCATCTGCCCTACTGTCTACCCCAATCGAACGGAGTTCACAAGGACGCCCCCCGAGAACGCCCTTGTGTACAGGTTGTTCCTGCCCAAATGGTGACGGCGGTGGCGCACATCCCGGCCCGCTCACCGGGGCCGGGCCGGACGCCGGGGCAGCATCGAGATGAGCTGCGCACAACCGGGCGGTAGGGTCATCAACCATGGGTGAAATCATCGAATTTCCGAGCAATGGAAGCGCCGGTCATGGCTATATCGCCTCCCCCGCCAATGGACCCGAATCGACCTCCGGAATCATCGTCATCCAGGAGTGGTGGGGTCTGGTGCCCCATATCGAACGGACCTGCGACCGGTTCGCTGAGGCGGGGTTCACGGCCCTGGCCCCAGACCTCTACCACGGCACCACGGTCCCGCTGACCGAGCCGGACGCGGCAGGCGCGGAGATGATGGCGCTCGACATGGGGTCGGTGGCCAAGGACCTGAGCGGCGCCGTCGACGAGCTCGTCCGCCGCACCGAGCGGCCGGCGGTGGGGGTGATCGGCTTCTGCATGGGCGGCGGGCTGGCCCTCGTCCTGGCCACGCAGCGGCCCGATGCGGTGAAGGCGGTGGTGCCCGCCTACGGGCTCATCCCCTGGCCCGACGCCCGCCCCGACTACTCGAAACTGGATGCCGCAGCGCTCGTCCATGCCGCCGAGCAGGATGAGATGTTCAGCCCCGACAACGCCCGGGAGCTCGAGGCCGAGCTCACGGCCCTCGGCAAGGACGTCGAGGTCCATCACTACCCGAACGTCGGTCACGCCTTCTTCAACGAGGACCGACCCGAGGTGTACCAACGGGAGTCGGCCGAACTGCTGTGGGACCGGACAGTCGCCTTCTTCCGCCAGAAGCTGAGCTGAGCCCGCCGTGGCAGAACCGGGCCTGGTCGAGGAGTACCTGATCCTCGGCCTCCGGCTGGGCCGGCACATCGACGGGATGGTCGACGCCTACTACGGCCCGCGGGAGCTTGCAGGGGTGGTGAGTGCGGAACCGGTGCTCCCCCCGGCGCGACTGGTCGCCGAGGCCCGGGCCCTCTTGGCCGCCATCGATGCCAATGGACCGCTCGAGCCCCCCGCGGGCGGCGGTGCGGGCACCCCGGAGGGTGGTGCGGCCCCCGCCCGTCGCCACTGGCTCCGGGCCCAGGTGGTCGGGCTGCTCACCACGGCCCGCAAGCTGACCGGCGAGCCCATCGGCTACGCCGACGAGGTAGAGGCCTGCTACGGGGTGCGCCCGACCCGGGTGGAGGAGGACGTGCTGATCGAGGCGCACGGCCGGCTGGAGGAGGCGCTGCCGGGGTCGGGTCCGCTGGCCGAGCGGCTGGTCGACTGGAGGGAGTCGCACGCGGTGCCGGTGGAGCGGCTGCGGGCCGCCATCGACTCGCTGGCTGAGGACCTGCGCCACCGGACCCAGGCCCTGTTCGGGCTGCCCGACGGGGAACACGTGGACTTCGAGCTGGTGACCGACCAGCCGTGGTCGGGTTTCAACTACTACCTGGGCGGCCTGCGTAGCCGGGTCGCCGTCAACACCGACCTTCCGGTCCTGTCGACCGGCCTGGCCCACCTGGTGGCCCACGAGGCCTACCCGGGCCATCACACCGAGCACACCCGCAAGGAGGTGGGCCTGGTGCGTCGCCGCCAGTGGTGGGAGGAGTCCATCTTCCTGGTGGGGACCCCGCAGTGCCTGCTGGCCGAGGGCCTGGCCGATCTCGGGCTCGAAGTGGTGATGGGCCGCAGGCCGGAATCCACGGTGGCCGGCCATCTCCGGCCGCTCGGGATCCGCTACGACGCCGAAGTGGTGGCGGCGGTGTCCGAAGCGGGGGAGGCGTTGGGCGCGGTGCGCCAGAACGCCGCCTTCCGACTGCACGAGGACGGAGCCGACCCCGCCACGGTGACGGAGGAGGTGGCGCGCTGGGCCCTCCTGTCGCCGGACCGGGCGGCCAAGGCCGTCGAGTTCCTGACCCACCCGACGTGGCGCGCCTACCTCACCTGCTACGTGGAGGGCCTGCCTCTCTGTCGCGACTTCGTGGGGGGCGACCCGGCGCGGTTCGACAGGCTGCTCTCGGAGCAATTGACCCCGGGGGCGCTGGCTGACCAGATACGGCTCGACCACGCCGGACCCCGCCCCGACCGTGTCGCGGATGCCTGAGACCCGCCTCCCGGCGCACCCGCCGCCGACCAAGGACCCGACCAAGGAGCTACATGCATCGGCAACCAGGTTCTGACGGCGAACGCAGGGCTGCTCCGGACGCCGCCCCCGACCGCGCACTGGACAGTGCTGTCGACAGCGCCGCCCTCGATGCCGCAGCGGCGTGCTACCTGCGCCTCGGCGTCGGCCGGACGACGGCCGCGGACATCGCCCGGTCGGCAGGGATCTCGCGGGCCACGCTCTACCGTCGCCACGGCAGCCACGAGGCGATCTTCCTGGCCGTGCTGACCCGCGAGTCCGAGGCGATGGCCGAGGCGGCCAACGAGCACCTGGCCGACGTCGACGACCCGGCCGAGCGAATCCTCGAAGGGATGATGTTCGCCATGAGGGAGATTCGGAGCCGACCGGTACACGCGGCCGTATTCGGAGGCGACTCGGCGGCGTGGGCCGCCGGCCAGGCCATCCGCGAGGAGGCCCTCCGCCGGATCGGGGAGGCGGGTCTGCGCCCGCTGGTGGCGCCGGCTCTCGCCGACGGCACCTTGTCGGAAGACGGCATGGCCGACCTGGTCGACTGGATCCTGCGGATCCTCATCTCCTATGCCGCGGTACCGGGCGACGGCGGCCGACGACCCGACGACGTCCGCCGGCAACTGGCGGACTGGTTCCTCCCCGCCTTCGAACGCCTGACGGCGCTGGCCCCGGCGACAGCCCCCTCTACCCGGGTGAGACACTAAGCTCCGACTGTCTCACGCTCGGTCCAGGGGTACGGGCCGCCGCATCCTGGACCAGGGTCTCGGGGAGCCGATTGGGGCGTGGACGGACCCAGGGGGAACGTGGTGACGCAGAAGAAGGCCGGGCGGGCGGGGGTCGTCGAGTACACCTGGCGCGACTCGGAGCTGCGCAGCCGGCCCCTCCTGGCGCTCAACGCCGCGGGGGCGAGGCTGGCCCGGTTGGGGCTCGAGCTGCCGTCCCTGGCCCCGGACTCGGTGGTGGCGTCGGCGGCCAAGGCGGCCGGGTCCGATGACCTGGGCAGCGACAGCTTTCGCGAGCCGCTGGCGGTGTTCCTCGACGCCTGCGGGACAGAGGCCGAGCTGACCACGTTCGGTCGCATCCTCATCACCAAGATGTTGGCAGGGGCCCTGGCCAACCGCATCGCACTGCAGCGCTGGGCAGAGCAGCACCCCGAGGTGCGAGCGGAGCGCATCGTCAGCCCGTGGATCATCGTCGGGCTGCCCCGCACGGGGACGAGCGTGCTGTCGCAGTTGCTCGGCCTCGACCCCATGGCCCGGCCGTTGCTCCAGTGGGAGGCGGCCCACCCCATCCCGCCCCCGACCATGGAAGGCGCCGACGAGGATCCCCGCATCGCCCAGACGGCCAAGGAAATCAACGGGTTGATGAAGCTCAATCCGCCGCTCGAGGCCATGCACCCCTTCGGGGCCACCCTGGCCCAGGAGTGTGTGGCCCTGTTCATGTACGACGTGCGCACCCTGGCCCTCGAGACCCAGGCCCACGTGCCCTCGTACGCCCGCTGGCTGGAGCAGGCCGACATGGCCCCGGCCTACGCCCAGCACCGCCTCGCCCTCCAGACGCTGCAGTCGACCCAGCCCACCGAGCGCTGGATCCTCAAGACGCCCAATCATCTTTGGCACCTCGAGGCCCTCCTGGCTGCCTATCCCGATGCCCGGATCATCTGGACCCACCGCGACCCCGGTCCGGTGGTCACCTCGCTGGCCAGCCTGGCCAACGCCGGCCAACGCCCGTTGACCAGTCGGAGCGACCCGCGCCCGACGGCCGAGGAGTGGAAGCGCAAGTGCGCCTTCGCCCTCGGCTCGGCCGTGGAATTCGACGAGAAGTCGGACGACGGTTGGTGCCGCCACCTTCACTACGACGAGCTGATGGCGGACCCCCTGGGCACGATCAGGGCGTTGTACGCCGCCTCCGGGGGGGAGGTCAGCGACCTCCACGCCCGCCGGATGCGGGCCTTCCTCGACCACCGACCGAAGGATGCGTTCGGTCGCCATCGCTACGACCCTGGGGACTTCGGCTGGACCTATGCCGGTCTGGCCGAGGAGTTCAGGGAGTACACCGAGCGGTACCGCATCGGCACCACGGCCGACTAGCTGTTGTGCCCAACGCCGGCGCCAACCGGCCCACATTTGGGAATGCCCGTGATTGGGCCGTACCATCCAGGTATGTCTGAACGTTCAAGAAACCTGCCCCGCCGCTCGTGCATGTCCTCCCCCGGGTCCAACGAGCGCTTTCTGGCCAAGGCTCCGACCGTGCCGGCCGACATGAGCTTCCTCGACCTCGAGGACTCGGTGGCACCCTTGGAGAAGGAGGCGGCCCGAGCCAAGGTGGCCGACGCCATCAAGAACCTGGCCTGGGACGATCGGGTCCTCTGCGTCCGGATCAACGCTTGGGACACCGAGTGGACCTACGGCGATGTCATCGAGGTCGTCTCCAACGCGGGCGAGCGGCTCGACGAGCTCATGCTGCCCAAGGTGCAGACCGCAGCGGAGGTGGTCGCCCTGGACCTGCTGCTCAGCCAGGTCGAGAAGAAGAGCGGGTTGCCGGTCGGGCATATTGGCATCGAGGCCCAGATCGAGACCACCCGTGGCCTGATCAACGTGGAGGAGATCTGCGCCGCCTCACCCCGACTGGAGACCATCATCTTCGGTCCCGCCGACTTCGCGGCTTCCATGGAGATGCCGGTACTCACCGGGGGCGTGGCCATCCCCGAGTATCCGGGGGACCATTTCAACTACGTGTTCTCCAAGATCCTCATGGCCGGCCGGGCCAACGGTCTCCAGGTCATCGACGGCCCCTTCCTCAAGATCCGTGAGCTCGACAGCCTCCGCGAGTTCTCCCAGCGGACCCGGGTGCTCGGCTACGACGGCAAATGGGCCCTCACCCCGGACCAGGTCGGGGTGCTCAACGAGGTGTACTCGCCCACCCAGGAGCAGTTCGACAAGGCCTGGAGCATCCTCGACGCCTACCGCAAGGCCACCGAGGACGACCGTTCCGGGGCGGTCATGTTCGGCGACGAGATGATCGACGAGGCCTCCCGCAAGATGGCCACCAAGTTCGTGACCCGCGGGGAGCGCGCCGGGCTGACCCGGTCTGCGAGCTGACCCGCTCTGCCGGGTGACCGCCGGACCCGCCTAGAAGGCGAACTCGCGGTACCAGGCATCGAGGACGCTCTGGTCCCCGCGGTAGTCGACGGTGCCCAGCGGGGGTCGGTTGTACAACAGGAGCTCGAGGTCAGACGCCGTACCGTGGAGGGCCAGGTCCGCGGGCTGGTCGGACCCGAGGGTGGCCGAAGATCGCTCCACCTCGATGCGATCTGACTCCAGCCTGACCGCCCAGGCCGCACCGGTGTCGGTACTGTGCAGCCCCAGCGACCGCCCAGAGCCCTCTCCCGTCCGGTCGCGGGCGTTGACGAGCACGTGGAGGATCTCGTCGATCCCATCCTCGGCCAGCTCACCGGGGATAGGGGAGCAGGTGCCGCGGGCCGACTGCGCATCGAAGCGGTGGACGGCGAGCTCGTGGGCGGACCGGCGCGTCACGAATCCCGCCGTGTGATCGGCGTCGTACCACGTCCACACCTCGGTTGACGCTGGGACCGACGTCAGTCCCCCGACCAGGTGGCCGGTCATGGCAACCAGCCAGTCGGCCAGGTCGTCGGACGGTCCCGGCTCGGAGAAGGGGGTCTTCGGTCGGTCCTCGGCCTCGCACAACACGTGGGTCCAGAATCCGCAGAAGGCGCCGACGTGAGTGGCCAGATCGTTCACCGTCCAGCCCTCGCAGGTCGGCACGATGGCGGACGTCGGCCCCGCCCTCACTGCCTCGATGAGGTGGCCCGACTCCGCTTGCACCGCGTCGATCAGGGAGGCATGGTCCACGGTCCCAACGTACTCGCCGGGCGCGAAGGCGAGCCGGCTCAGGCGGCGGTGCGGCTCAACAATCGGCGGGCGATCACCTTCAGTGCCAACGTCTCGTCGGCCCCCTCGAAGATGGAGAGCACCCGGGCGTCGACGAAGTAGCGGCTCACCGGGAACTCCTCGGCGTATCCCATGCCGCCGTGGATCTGCAGCGCCTCGCGGGTGACCCACTCAGCGGCCCGGCAGACGTAGGCCTTGACCATCGACGCTTCGAGGCTCCCTTCACCCTTCGACATCAGCCGGGCCACCTCGTAGGAGAACTGACGGGTCGACTGGATGAGCACGGCCATCCGGGCCAGCTTGGTCCGGGTCAGCTGGTAGTCGACGATCGGAGCGCCGAACACGACGCGATTCCGGGCGTAGTCGAGCGCGGCCTCGTAGGACGCCTGCATGACCCCGATGGCCCGGGCCGCGGTCTGGAGGCGTCCATTCTCGAAGCCCTGCATCTGCAGGTAGAAGCCCTGGCCCAGCCTGCTCTCCCCGCCCACGAGGTTGGCCTCGGGCACGAACCAGTTCTCGAAGGCCACCTCGTAGGAGTGCATGCCCCGGTAGCCGAGGGTGTCGATCGGTCGGCCTTCCATCCGTCCCGAGGAGCCCTCCGGACGGCCGTCAGCTCCGGAGTCCTGGGTGAACACGAACCCGTGCCCCTCGGCCTGGGGCTTCTCGATCAGGAACAGCGAGAGGCCACGGTGGGCCTTGCTCCGGTCGGGATCGGTCCGGGCCAGAAGCATGAGCACGTCGGCCCGGGCGGCGAAGGTGCACCAGGTCTTGACCCCGTTGATCAGCCAGCCGCCCTCGGTGCGAACCGCCGCGGTCACCACTCCGGCCACGTCCGATCCGAAGTCGGGTTCGGTGACGGCCACGGCCCCCATCACCTCGGCCGTCGCCAATCGGGGAAGCCACGTTCGCTTCTGCTCTTCGGTGCCACCGTGGACGAGGGCCCGGGTCAGGATCTCCGGGCGGGTGATCAGCGAACCGCCGGCACCGAGCGAACCCCACGAGAGCTCCTCGGTGGCCACCACCATGCCCATGTAGTCCGCTTCGCCCCCGGTGGCGAACCCGCCGTACGCCTCGGGGACGGACATCCCGAAGCCGCCCATCTCCGCCATGCCCGAGATGATCTCCTCGGGAATGTCGGTGTTGGCCCGGTGGATGTGCTCGGCCCGGGGACGGATCTGTTCCTCAGCGAACCGATGGAATGTCTCCCGCACGAGTTCGAAGTCGGCGTCGAGATGTCGATTCCCTTGTTGGTCGGCCAGTGACGCCAGGAAGACCGGGTCCCGGAAGGTGGCCACGAACTCCTCGGCCGGCGCCATCCAGTCGGCGGCGATACCCCACTCCTTGCTCCGACCGACGGTGCGGCCGGCAAGATCGGCGAGCACGTCGGCGGCAAACGCGCAGGCGATGGCGGCCTCGGTCCCTCCGTGGGCTCCGTAGGCCAGCACGGCCTCGGCCGTACGGACCGCAGAGGCAGCATGGGCGACGTCGTAGGCCAAGACCTGTGCCTGGTCGGGACCGCCGGCTGCACCCAGGGCGGAGACTCCCGCATCGATGGCCGACCGGGCCACAACGACCGCGTCGGCCGCGGCGATCAGGTCGGGTGAAGGTTGCGGGTCGGCGGAGAGCGGGTCAGAGGTCACCCGGCCAGGCTACCGGCAGCGGTTGGCGTGCAGAAGGGCTGGCGCCGGCCGTTTCTCGGCCACATCGATGGGGCGGCAGGATCAGCCGCCGGGCGGATTCACGTACTGGTAGTCGCACCGGTAGCCATTGGTGCTGCCGGTCACCGGTGGGTTGTCGAGGCGCTGGAAGTCCCCGTTCACCACCTGTCCGATCAGATAGCAGTTACCGATGGTCTTGGCCGCCGGATTGTTGGGGGCGATGATGTGGTTCCCGTCGAAGGTGGTGATCTTGGACAGCGCCTCCAGCAGCGACCCCCGGCTCGGGTTGGACCCGGCCTTGCTGAGGGCCTGGGAGAACAGCTGGGCGGAGAGCCATGCGTACAGGGTGAACAGATCGGGCTGGAACCCAGGGGAGGCCACGTTCACCCAGTGGAGGAAGGTCCCGACGGCTGGGATCTGCGACGCATCCTGGCCAAGGTAGAGCGAGGAGTTCTGCTGCAGGTAGCTCCCATTGACGGCGGAGGGCCCGCCCGACTTGGCCACCACCGTGTTGGTGTAGTTGGCAGCACCCAGGATCACGATCGGATGGAAGTCCTGCTGGACCAGGTCCTTGAGGAGGGCCACCGCAAACTGCTCCGCCATCGAGTCCATGAACAGGATCTTGACGCCGGCGCTCTTCATGGCGATGACGTTCTGGGTGAAGTCGGTCGTGGTGACGCCGTAGGTGGGGTCGTAGATCACCTTGTAGCCGACCTTCTCCATCACGTACTTCTCCCCGGCCCAGTCGGCCACGGCCGAGGGCAGGTTGCCCACCATGGTGCCGGTGGCCCCCACGGCCTGAGGGAACTTCTTCTTGAAGTACTGCAGGGGCCCCTCCTCCCAACCACCGTTGAGGGGCACCGCGCTGTACGTATTGGGCAGCTTGTTGGTGGTGGCATCGAGCGTGACCGACACGTTGGGCATCCCCGGGTTCTGCTTCAAAAGCGCGCCGCCGAAGCCGTCCTCGAGCGAGAAGCTACCGACCAGCGAGAAGTCATTGGTGATGGCATTCTGCGTGGCCTGCTTGTTGGTCGCCCCGGTGAAGTTGTCATCGGCGCCGTCGACGCGGATCTTCCGGCCGTTGACTCCACCGGTCGAGTTGACGTAGTCGGCGTAGGCCTGGGTGCCCACCAGGGCGCCCTTGAAGAGGCCGCCCAACGACAGGGTGGCGATGTTGGCCACGCTGACCGATGTCGAGGTGATGCCGGTGTGATCGCTGAAGGCGCTCGTCGGGATGGCCGACCCGCCACCACTCCCGGAGGTGGTGTTGGACGAGGACGAGGTCGAGCTGCAGGCCACGGCGCTCGTTGCCACCAGCATGACCATTCCCAGGGCGGCCAGACGCGTCTTCCCCGATGCAATTCCCACGATTCCCCTTTATAGTTTCGTCTTGATCGGCACAGTTACCGTCGGTAAGTCGCAGTTGCCTGCTCGAATGGTTGGACTCTACGCCACCGGCCCGATCGCCTGTCAACTGTCGGTGAACTTGGGGTGTGACGTGGTGCTACGCCCGCGTTGGATGTCCCGTGCCCGCACCATGCTCACCCGGTTGATGGCGGGCACTCTGACCCGGCAACAGGTGCATTGTCAGGATTGAGACTTTGCAATTGCAGTGTCTCATGAGGTCCGTGACCCGATCCCGGGAGAGCCGCCAACCCGCCGTCCGGCTCCTCGTTCGCCGTCACAGTAATCCCGCTGCCGATCCCTCAGGCGGTCGGCACCCGGGCCACCACCGTGACCAGTGGCGGTAAGACCACCGGGTCATCACCCGGGTCCACGTCCGTCAAGACCTTGAGGTAGTCGGCGACCGGCCCCGGCCCCGCTCCGGCCGGCGCCTCGGCCCATGCGTCGACGGTGACCAATCCGGCGTCGCGGGCCAGAGACGGCAGGAGCGCTCCGATGTCGGGATGTCGTGCCGAAGGCATGGAGAACGGCTCCCCGTTGATGCGGCCCGCGGACGTGATCGGCTCCTGGGCCACCACCCAACCCCCGGCGCGCACCGCTGCGGCCATCCGGGCCATCACCACCGACGGGTCCACGACGTGCAAGAGGAGGAATCGACAGAAGGCCAGGTCGACCGCCTCCGGGAGCCGGAGGTCCTCGCCGGCCTGGGTGATGGCCAGTACCTGGCTGTGGGTAGCGGCGGCCTCGGCCACTTCGTCGCGGGTCGTCGGGTCGCTGTCCACCGCATACACCCTTCCGTCCCGGCCCACGATCTCGGCCAGCGCCACCGTCACATCGCCCCCGCCGGCCCCGACGTCCACGCACGTCCACCCCGGGCCGATTCCCAATCGGTCCAAAGCGGTGGCCAGTGGACGTCTGTAGACGTCGTCCCTCAGGCCTCGTAGCTCCATGGGATCACGTTACCGGCCCCTGGTGTCGGGGAGGCTACGACGGCCGCACCCACCCACACGCCGACGCCGTGACGCACCCCGGCCCTCCCAAGGCGCTCCCGCGGCGGTGGACCGTGGGCGTTCAGCGCCGCCGGACGAGGAATCGGGCAGGGTTGAAGCCAGTATCCTCACTGTTCGTGAGAGTGACGATGATGTTGTGTGACGCAGCCCAGGTATCCGACGGCAAGCTGTACGTGCTCGGCGGGGGCTGGAGCATGACCGGACCGGACCCGGTTCCGTCTGCCATCGCCCTCAAGATCGACGTGGGATGGCACGAGGCCGAGTCCTCCCACCATTGGGAGCTCTTTCTCGAGGACGCCGACGGCCGACCGGTGTTGATCGACACCCCCGAGGGCGAGCACCCGGTCGAGGTGCGGGGAGAGTTCACCGTGGGCCGACCTCCGGGCATCCCGGAGGGATCCCCGATTGACGTCGCCCTCGCCGTAAACCTCGGGCCGCTGCCCTTGACGCCCGGCACTCGGTATACCTGGCGCATGGCCATCGATGGCGATTCGCATACCGACTGGGTGTTGGGGTTCACCACACGGCCGACGCTGGTCCGTGACTGATCGGTGACCACGTTCGAGCGGCCCTTCGGCCGTTACTTCGAAGATTTCGAACCCGGTGACATCTACCGACATTGGCCGGGCAAGACCGTCACCGAAGCCGATGACCATCTCTTTTGCATGATCACCATGAACCACCATCCGCTGCACATCAACGCGTGGTTCGCGGAGCATGAGACCGTTCAAGGTAAGAACGTGGTGGTCGGCAACCTGGTCTACTCCCTCGTCCTGGGGATGAGCGTTCCCGACGTCAGTGGTATGGCCATCGCCAATCTCGAAGTCGAGTCTTTGATCCACCGGGCACCGACCTTCCATGGGGACACGATCTATGCCGAGACCAAGGTGATCGGCAAGACCGAGTCGAAGTCCCGGGATGATCGGGGGGTGGTCACCGTCGAGACCAAGGGCTTCAACCAGCGCAGCGAAGAGGTCTGTTTCTTCCGGCGGAAGGTCATGGTGTGGAAACAGGCCAGCGCCCCGCCGCGCCGGCGCCCCTATGGGGAAGACGTCTGGGACTGAGTCGACTGGTGAGCCCCGCCGGTCCTGTGGTGGCGATCCCTCCCCGGCAGCCCGTCGGTGGTCCTGGGGTCATCGCCATTCGCGACAGTGGACAGGTGGAGGGCATCGGGCGGGCCATCATGCGGTGGGGCACGGCACTGGGGTCTACCTCGCGACGCCCCGAGCTCCCGTGGCGATCCACCCGCGACCCGTGGGCGGTGTTGGTGAGCGAGGTGATGGCCCAGCAGACCCAGGTGCTCCGTGTCGTGCCTGCGTTCGGGAGGTTCCTGGCTCAGTTCCCGACCCCCGCCGCCTGTGCGTCGGCCCCGTTGGGTGACGTGCTCCGAGCCTGGGAGGGACTGGGATACAACCGCCGTGCCCGCAATCTGCACCGATCTGCGCTGGCCATCGTCACCGACCACGGCGGCCACGTGCCTGGCAGCCTCGTCGACCTGCTCGCCCTACCGGGTGTGGGTGCCTACACGGCCCGGGCTGTGTTGGCGTTTGCCTTCGGCGTCGACGTCGGCGTGGTGGACACGAACGCCGGAAGGGTGCTGTCCAGGGCGGTTGCCGGACGGCCGATTCGGGCTCCCGAGGCACAGATGTTGGTGGACGCCATGGTTCCCGCCGGCGGTGGTTGGGTGTTCGGCCAGGCGCTGCTCGATCTGGGAGCGTCGGTCTGCATCGCCGGTGAACCCCGCTGCCACGGGTGTCCGATCCGCCGCCGATGCCGGTGGGTGAGAGGGGGCCGGAGAGGACCCGACCCCTCGAGAGGATCGGCCGGTGTCTCAACGCCCCAGGGGGTGTTCGGCGGGTCCGACCGCCAGGGGCGCGGCCGGCTGGTGGACGCGCTGCGGAGGGAAGACGTGCCTCCGGAACAAGTGGCGTCGGCGGCTGGATGGCCGGACGAACCCGATCGGGCCGAACGCATCGTCGCCGGGCTGATCGGTGACGGGCTGGTAGCCCGCGACCATCTCGGCGTGCTCAGCCTGCCCTGAGCGGGTCTGGCTGCCCAGAGTGGAGGCCATGGCGAGGGTCCCGCCCGGGTCGGGGATGGTGGAGCGTCCCAGGCGGCGGCGCGTGGTCGAGAGGGCCTCGAGGGGTCAGGAGGTGATGAAGCGGATGATGTGGTCGTTGACCTCATCAGGGCGTTCCACATGCATGAAGTGCCCTGCACCCTTGACGGTGACCATCTCCGAGCCGGGGGCCAGAAAGTCGGTCACCGGACCGATGGTGTCGATGCCCATGCATCCGTCGTCTTCGCCGTGCAGGTACAAGGTTGGCTGCGGCGCCACTGTTGCGCCTGCGGCCTGCGCCGCCGCCGACTCGGGGTCGTCCGGCGGTCCGGAGAACATGGCCCGGTAGTAGCCGATGGCGGCAGTGAGGTTCTCGGGGGAGGCGAGCGCCTCTTTCACCCGGGCGGCATCCCACGATCCGTCGAATCCCGGCGACCAATCGGCCCACAGGCGATCGATGAAGGCGTGGTCGTCGAGGGACACCGCATACTCGGCCAGTGGGGTCTGAAAGAAGAACACGTACCAGCTGCGGCGCAACTGGTCGAACGTGAAGAACCCGTCGGCCATCGAGGCCTGGGGAGCGACGGCGGCAGTGACCACCCTGCGCCACAGCTCGGGCTGGATGGCGGCCGCGCCATAGGTGGCGAAGGCACCCCAATCGTGACCGATGATCACTGCGTCCCCGTGGCCGTCGAGGGCGCGGTGGAGCCCGCAGGCGTCGAGGGCCAACGTGCCGGTGTCGTAGCGACCGTCCGAAGGCACCGAGGTCGGGGCGTAGCCCCGCAGGAAGGGGGCCACAGCGTGGAACCCGGCATCGGCCAGCCGGGGGAGGAGGTGGCGCCAGGTGTGGGCGGTGTCGGGGAAACCGTGAAGGCACAGGGCCAGCGGGCCATCGGTGGGTCCGTCGCTCAGGTAGGCGAACTCGATGCCGTTGGCGTTGACGCGCTTGTGGTCCATGGATCGGAGGGTAGCCCGAGTGGTTCTGCGCCCGGTTGAGTCAGATGCGGCCGGTGAAACCTGAGCCCATCTCAGCCGAGGGATCGGCCTTGTTCTTCGAGCTCCTCCTGCAGAACCTTGAGAGCCCTCGGCCCGACGCCGTGGAGCTTGGCCAGATCGGCCGCCCGCACTCCTGCCAGGGCGTCGAGGCTGGTGTACCCGGCGCTGACGAGGGCCCTGGTCGCCGGCGCACCTATCCCTCTCGGCAGATCGGCCTCGGGTCCCGTGCCCACGGGGTGACATTGGCACACGGCTCGGGTGGAACCAACCTGAACGACCGACCCGACCATCAACCCGACCGATCGAGCAGACCAACCCCATCGCCGCACTCCGGCAGTCCACCCATGGCGCGGCCAGTCACGGCCCCATTGCCGACATACTGCAGGTCCGCCGCCCGGACTGATGGGCCCGGTCCGTGTCCGAGTAACCTCCACCTTCGGTGAAGACCACCTTTTTCGGAGTCCGGGGCTCGTGCCCATGCTCTTCAGACCACCATCGCCGCTACGGGGGCAACACGTCCTGTGTTCTGGTAGAGGTGGAAGGGGAGTCTCCTTTGATCCTCGATCTGGGGACGGGGCTCCGCGCCCTCGGTGACTATCTGCAGCCTCCGCTGAAGGCTGCGGGCGTCCCACTGCAGGCGACCGCGCTGCTGACCCACCTGCACTACGACCACGTCCTGGGTGTGCCCTTCTTCGCTCCGATGCGTGACCCCGGAGCCATTCTCGACGTCTACGGTCCCTCCCAACAGGGTGCATCGCTGCACGACGTCTTGTCCGGGATGGTGAAGCCCCCGTTCTTCCCCGTTCATATGGCCGACTTCAGAGGTGAGCTGCGATTTCACGATCTTGAGGGATCTGCCGATTTCTCTGTCGGGTCCATCCGGATCAAGGCCCGGTCGATACCTCACATCGGCCACACCCTCGGCTATCGGCTCGAAGCCGACGGCCGAGCCATCGCCTACATCCCCGACCACCAGGCCCCCGTGGACCGGCGCACCGTTGACAAGGACGTCCTCGAACTCTGCGAAAACGCTGACCTGATCATCCATGACGCCCAGTACACCGACGAGGAGTTCGTGACCCTGTCGGACTGGGGTCACTCGACGGCGGCCTACGCCGTCCTGGTGGCTCGTGAGGCGGGGGCTCGCCGGCTCACGCTGTTCCACCACGACCCTGCCCATACGGACAGAGAGATCGATCGGATGCTCAGCCACGCCCGGCGGCTCGCTTCGAAGCAGACGCTCGAAGTGAGTGCGGCCTCCGAGGGATCGTCGGTGGACCTGGGAAAAGCATGACGATGAGCTTCGACGTCTCCCAATTCAAAGACGCCATGAGTCGGTTCATCACCGGCGTCACCATCGTCTCGGGCATGGAGGACGACCACCCGGTGGGCTTCACGTGTCAAGCGTTCGTCTCCCTCTCCATCAATCCTCCGTTCATCGCCGTGGCCCCGGCCCGCACCTCCACCAGCTGGCCCCGCATCGCCCGGGCGGGAAGCTTTTGCGTCAACGTGCTCGGCGACAGCCAACAGGAGCTGTGCCGGGGCTTTGCTGTTTCGGGAGGCGACAAGTTCGACGGCGTCGCCTGGCATCCGGCTCCGGTCAGCGGCTCGCCGGTCATCGAAGGCAGTCTGGCCTGGGTGGACTGCAATGTGGAGCTCGTGCATGACGCGGGGGACCACGAGTTGATCATCGGGAAAGTGCTCGATCTCGGCATCGGCGAGGGCTCCCCGCTCCTGTTCTTCCGCGGCGACTTCGCTACTGTTGCCCGGCACACAGGCGACGAGGATGGGGAGTAGTTCGTGCCGGATATCAAGGAGTCCGAGGTCATCGCCGACGTCATCGTGGTGGAACCGAACGCCCACGGTGACGAGCGCGGCCGATTCGTGGAGACCTATCGACGGAGCTGGTTCCCCCTCGGCCGGGAGATGACACAGGCCAACCGCTCGGAAAAGGCAGCGGGTGCGATCGTCGGCCTCCACTACCACCTGCACCAGGCCGACTACTGGTACGTCCTCCGTGGCACGGCCCGTGTCGTTCTCCACGACCTGCGGCAGGGCTCGCCGACGGATGGTGCGACCTTGACTCTCGACCTCGAGGGTGACCACGATCGAGGCCTGTTCATTCCGCCTGGAGTGGCCCACGGGTTCGCGTCGCTCACCGATCTCACGCTCTGGTATCTGGTAGACGGGTACTACAACCCGGAGGACGAGCTGGGGGTGGCATGGGACGACCCCGCCGTCGGCGCCGATTGGGGCCTCAGCGATCCGGTCCTATCCGAACGGGACCAATCGAATCCGAGACGCGACCAGATCCCTCCGGGCGTGCAGCCGCGGATCGGACTCAGGACCTGATCGCCAGGCAGTTCTGACAGACTTCGCCCATGGCACCCTCCTCACCACGAGCGTCGGCCTCAGACTCCGCCCAGGAGGCAGGTGGCGTTCGGAGCCATGCAGGCGAGACCGGCCCCGGCGAGGAATCCGTCGAGACGCCGGCCCCGACGAAGAGCGCGGCCACCAGGACGGCGGCCAGGGAAACCGCTCCTTCCGGAGCCACACGGAGCGCCACTCGCCACCTCGACCGGCTGGGTTCGCCAGGCACCGGGGTCCTCGTGACCGGAGGAGGGTCGGGAATCGGCCGAGAGACGGCGCTGGCCCTGGCTGAGGTGGGCCGCCCCGTGGCCATCTGGGATGTCAACGCCGAGGGGGCAGAGGAGACGGCGGCCCTGTGCCGCGACCGGTACGGGAGCGTGGTCTCCTGGTCGGTCGTGGACGTTTCGGACACGTCGGCCATCGAGGGCGCCGTGCCCTTGGTCGCCACCGCCCTCGGATCACTCGGTGGCTTCGTCCACGCCGCCGGCGTCTCGGGCCCGATGTCGGTCGACTTCATCGACGACGAGCTCTGGGACAACACGCTCAACGTCAACCTGCGCGCCGCGGTGATGATCTCGCGGATGCTCCTCGAGCCGTTCCGTGAGGCCGGTCCAGGTTCTGCCGCCGTATTGATCTCGTCGATCGAAGGCCTGTACGGCAGCGCCATGCTCACCGCCTACTGCGCGTCAAAGGGAGGCGTGCTGGGTGTGATGCGATCCATCGCCCAGCGTTTCGCCATGGAGGGATTCCGGGTCAACGCGGTGTGCCCGGGTGCCGTGTCCACGCCGATGCTGGCGCCTGCCTTCGAACTGCCCGGATTTCGCCAGCAGCTGGAGGAGCGGACTCCGCTCCAGCGGATCTCGACCCCCGACGAGATCGCCAAGCCCATCAGGTTCCTGCTCTCGGACGAGGCCTCGTTCATCACCGGCACCTACCTGACCGTCGATGGGGGACTGACCGCAGTGACGGCCATCTGAGCCATCTGGGCCGACTGAGCCAGATCGGCCCTACAACGGCTCCGGCCACCCTTCCGCTCCGACCACCTGCCCACGTCAGCACCTGAGCAGCCCGGCCACCTGGGTCAACTCGGCCTTCGGACGCATGAGGTCCCCCAGTGCCCCGACCGGTGGCCGGGAAGCCACTACCAGGGGCTGAATTGGGCCTCGCTACCCGATCGGCTGCCCATTCGGGTTGAATGGTCTGGATGTGGATTGTCGTTGGCGTAGTCGTGCTGATCGCCATCGTGGCCTTTGTGGCCACGTTCATTCGGCGACCCCGAGGCGATGACCTGAACTCGGTCCGGAACTACCACTCGGCCCTGGGCACGCTCGAGCATCTTTCTGAGCGGACGAGCCAACAATCGGTCAATATCACCGGCCCGGCCGAGGTTCCCGCCGACTCGCACCTACGCCCCAGGTTCTACAGCCGGTCCGGAGCCGAGGGGGATGTGAGTCCGCCGGTGGTTCCGGGGACGACCACGTCTGTTCCGCCTGTTCCGGTGCGAGGAACCGATGAGTTTCCCGATCCCGAGACCCCGCTGGTCTTCGATGACGCCCGGCCGAGGGACCGCTACCGTGGACGCCCGTCGCGGGATGCCCCCTTGTCCCGCACCGATCGTATCCAAAGGCACGCGCTCGACTCGATGAACCACCGACCGCGCCGATGGGCATCGGTGTCGATCGTCATCGCGGCGGTGGTGCTGTTCGGTGTCTTGGCGTACGTCGGCAGCCGTCGATCACCGCCGAGCAATCACACCCATTCCGCTGGTGCCACATCGTCCACCGCCACCGCCGTGTCCCACTCCGGCAGCACGACCCGACCAAAGGGAAAGACAAAGAGCGCCACCACCACGGCGCCCACCCAGGTCGTTGCCCTGTCGTCGACCTCGAGCACGGCGGTCTATCCGGTGAGCTCGGCGGCCTACCGGTTGACGGTCACCACCACCGGCCCGTGCTGGGTGTCGGCAACGACCGCCACGACGGGTTCCACGTTGTGGGCCGGGACGCTCCAGGCTGGGGCCTCACAGGACATCCAGGCCAGCGGCATCGTGAGGGTGCAGCTGGGAACGACAGCGGCTTCGTTGGCACTGAACGGAGTGCCAGTGGTGCTTCCCACGCCCTTGCGCTCGCCGTTCGAAGCCACGTTCGAGCCGTCGACCACCGCCTCCTCTGCGGGTGGAGCCTCGACGACGGGCACCACCGGCGCAACAGGCGCCACCGGCACGACCACCACCACCTCGGCGCCCTGACATTCGCCCGTGGGTCCGGCGTGTAGCACGAGGCCCCGTCCGCCCTCCTGCCCGGCCTTCTTCCGGCCCGCCCCGCCCAGTCCGCTATGAGCCGGACTCTGGGTCGGCCAGCCCCAAGGCATCGAGGATGAAGGCATAGACGAAGGCTTCGTCCCGCCAGGCGTCGTAGCGGCCCGACGGTCCCCCGTGGCCGGCGCCCAGCTCCGTCTTCAACAGGACCTTGTTCTCGGGGTTGGCCGCCCTGAGCTTCGCCACCCACTTGGCCGGCTCCCAAAAACCCACTCGCGGATCGGACAGCCCGCCCGTGGCCAGGATGTCCGGGTAGCGAACCGCCGTTCCCCCCGCATCCACCGAGCGGACGTTGTCATACGGGGAGTAGGACTTCATCACCGAGTAGATCTCCGGGTCCTCCACCGGGTTGCCCCACTCGTCCCATTCCGTGACGGTGAGGGGAAGCGTCTCATCCATGATCGTGGTCAGGCAGTCGACGAAGGGGACCTCGGCCACCACCGCCCGGAACAGCTCGGGCGCCAGGTTGGCCACCGCCCCCATCAGCAGTCCGCCGGCACTTCCCCCCCGGGCCACCAACCGGTCCGGCGAGGTCCAGCCCTCGTTGATCAGCGTCCGGGCGCACGCCACGAAGTCGGTGAACGTGTTCGGCTTGGCTGTGAATTTGCCCTCCTCGTACCAGGCCCGGCCCATCTCGCCGCCCCCCCGGACATGGGCGATGGCGAAGGCAAAGCCCCGGTCGAGGAGGCTCAGGCGAAGAGACGAGAAGGTCGGATCGATCGAGACCTCGTAGGAGCCGTACCCGTACAGGAGACAGGGCGAAGGCTCGGCGTGCCGTTCGCCATCCACCAGATCGGGTCGGTAGACCAGCGAGATGGGCACCTCGGTCCCGTCGTCCGCCACGGCCCACCGGCGTTCGGTTCGGTAGCGGGCCGAATCGAATCCGCCCAGGACCGGCTGTCGCTTCCGCAGGACGGCGTCGCCGGACCCCAGGTCGAGGTCGAAGACGGAGCGGGGGGTGGTCAGGGAGGTGTACTCGTAGCGCAGGGTGGTGGAGTCGTACTCCGGGTTGGCCCCGCCCCACACCGTTGAGGGCGAGTCGGGCTGACCCACTCGGGTCGACGTGCCGCTGGAAGCATCGATCACCCGTATGCGGGTCTCGCCCGATTCCCGTTCGTAGACCACCAGGTGACCGGCGAACGGGTCGACGTTGTCGAGTCTGACCCCCGCCCGGGCCGGGATGACCTCAGCCCAGTGGGCCCGGTCCGGCGATGCATCCGGGGCCTCCATCAGGCGGAAGTCCTCGGCCGCGTCGTTGGTCACGATGAGGAACCGACTGTTCCGTCCCTGGACCGGATCGCCGCGGTCGTGGTCGACGCTGTACTCGACGCCTTGGCGGCGGGGCTCGATGATGGAGAACTCGCCGAGCGGCTCGTCGGCGGGCAGTGCTCGGACCTCGGACGTCACCTTTGAACTCAGGCCCAACAGGATGTACCGGTCGTCCTTGGTCCGGCCCACGCCCAGATAGAAGCGGTCGTCAGCCTCCTCGTAGATCAGCACGTCGGTGACCGGGTCGGTGCCGACCCGGTGACGCCACAGCTGGTAGGGGCGCATGGCCTCATCCACGCGCACGAAGTACACCGTGGCGTTGTCGTTGGCCCAGGCGGCTCCGTACGAGGTGTCCTCGAGCGATTCGGGCGACTCGGTCCCCGAGGCGAGGTCGGCAAAACGCATCGTGTACCGCTCCCCGCCCGTGGTGTCGGTCGAATACACCAGCCAGCGGTGATCCGGGCTGACCTCGAGGTTCCCGAGGGCGAAGTAGTCGTGCCCCTCGGCGAGCGCGTTCTCGTCCAGGAGGACCACCTCGCCCTCCAGAGCGGCTTGGTGGGTGCCTCCAGCTCCTGAGCCCACCTCCGTGTCTGACGCATCCCCGGCCACAGGGCGCCGACAATGGATGGCGTAGCTGCGCCCCTCCACCGTGCGGCTGTAGTAGAGCCAGGGACCTTTGCGGACCGGTACCGAGAGGTCGGTCTCCTCGATACGGGCGACGATCTCGTCGAACAGGGCGTCCCGGAGCCCGCTGGCGGGAGCCATGACGGCCTCGGTGTAGGCGTTCTCGGCCTTGAGGTGGTCGATCACCGCGGGGTCGTCTTTGTCCCGGAGCCAGAACCAATCGTCAATCCGGACATCGCCATGGGCCCTGAGCTCGACCGGGCGCCGGTCGGGGGCAGGGGGGCTGACGGCCCGGGGAGCGTGCTCGGTCGTCGAACTGTCGGGCATCCGACCAGGATGGCATGACTTTTTGGCCGAGATGCCCCCAGCCGTTCAGTCGTCCACCCGAGGTTGTTACTATCTGTATAGGAGAAATCAGTCCGACCGGACGACATCTCGGGAGTTCACATGACCGCCACCGACCTTGACCTCGGAAAATACCAGCTGGGGTGGTCCGACGAAGAGGACTATGTCTTCAAGCCCAAGAAGGGGCTGAACGAGTCCATCGTCCGCGAGATGTCGGCGATGAAGAAGGAACCCGAGTGGATGCGTGACTTCCGCCTCCGCGCCCTCCAGCGCTTCGAGAAGCGCCCGATGGCCGAGTGGTTCGCCGTCAACATGCCCGACCTCGATTTCGACGACATCTACTACTACATCAAGCCGACGTCGGGGCAGGTCGAGGACTGGAACGACCTCCCCGATGCCATCAAGAACACCTACGAGAAGCTGGGCATCCCCGAGGCGGAGCGCAAGTACCTGGCCGGTGTCACCGCCCAGTATGAGTCGGAGGTCGTGTTCCACCGCAATCGCGAGGACCTCGAGGCCCTGGGGATCATCTTCTGTGACATGGACACGGCGGTGCGGGAGTACCCCGACCTGGTCCGCAAGTACTTCGGGACGATCATCCCTCCCAACGACAACAAGTTCGCCGCCCTCAACTCGGCGGTGTGGTCGGGCGGCTCCTTCATCTACGTTCCGCCCAATGTGATCGTCGATCAGCCGCTGCAGGCCTACTTCCGCATCAACGCAGAGAACATGGGCCAGTTCGAGCGAACCCTGATCATTGCCGATGTCGGATCCCAGGTGCACTACATCGAGGGGTGCTCGGCTCCGGTGTACACCAGCGATTCCCTGCACTCCGCGGTGGTCGAGCTGGTGGCGCTCGAGGGGTCGAGGATCACGTACACCACCATCCAGAACTGGTCCAACAACGTCTACAACCTGGTGACCAAGCGAGCCAGGGCCGAGGCTGAGGCCCATGTCGAGTGGATCGACGGAAACATCGGCTCGCGTCTGACCATGAAGTACCCCTCGGTCTACCTGATGGGCCCGAAGGCCTCCGGTGAGGTGCTGTCCGTGGCCTACGCCGGAGCCGGCCAGCACCAGGACGCCGGAGCCAAGATGATCCACGCGGCTCCCGAGACGACCTCGACCATCGTCTCCAAGTCGATCTCCAAGGATGCCGGCATCACCACCTACCGGGGTCTGGTCCACGTGGACGAGGGGGCCAAGCACGCCAAGAGCTTCGTGCGGTGTGACGCGCTCCTCCTCGACGACACCTCGGTGTCGGAGACCAAGCCGTACATGGAGGTCGGCGAGCGGGACGCACGAATCGGCCACGAGGCCACCGTCTCCAAGGTCGGGGACGACCAGCTCTTCTACCTGATGAGCCGGGGACTGTCCGAGACCCAGGCCATGGGGATGATCGTCAACGGGTTCATCGAGCCGATCACGCGGACCCTGCCCATGGAGTACGCCGTCGAGTG
>DASZJN010000013.1:0-6009 GCA_035948045.1 Acidimicrobiales bacterium
CCGGACGTTCCCCGAATCCCTGCAGAAGGCCATCCGATCGCTGGAACAGGGCCGCGGGGGCCTCAACGCCGATCCGGGCGAGACCGCGCTCGACCCGTTGTCCACGGACCAGCTCACCATGGACGTTGCCACCGCCACCCCCGAGCGCGTGTTCCAGCTCGAGACCCTGCTCCGCCGCGGCGTCTCGGTCGATGACCTCGCTGCGGCCACCGCCATCGATCCCTGGTTCCTCTCGGCCATGGCCGAGGTGACCGATGCCCGCATGGCCCTCGACCTCCAGGTGACCCTGGGCGTCACGGTGGCCGATATTGACCGGCGGGGATGGCGGCGGCTCCGGCGGCTGGGCTTCTCCGACCCCCAGCTGGCCTACCTGTTCGGCGATCCCGTCACGGCTGCTGACATCCGGGCGGCCCGCACCGCACTCGGTGTGGATGTGACGTTCAAGACGGTGGACACCTGCGGGGCAGAGTTCGAGGCGCACACCCCGTACCACTATTCGACCACCGAGGACGAGGACGAAGTGAGGACCTCGAACCGTCCGAGGGTGGTCATCCTCGGTTCGGGACCGAATCGGATCGGCCAGGGCATCGAGTTCGACTACTGCTGCGTCCACGCCTCGTTCGCCCTGCGAGCGGCCGGATACGAGACGGTCATGGTCAACTGCAATCCCGAGACGGTCTCCACCGACTACGACACCTCGGACCGGCTCTACTTCGAACCTCTCACCCCCGAGGACGTAGCCAGCGTGCTCGACGCGGAACGGGCGGCGTCCGTGGAAGGAGGCCGACTGGTCGGCGTCATCGTCTCCCTGGGCGGGCAGACCCCTCTCAAACTGGCGGCGACGATACCCCCCGATCTGGTGCTGGGCACGGCTCCTTCGTCCATCGATCTGGCCGAGGACAGAGAGCGCTGGAACGACCTGTGCTCCCGGTTGGGGATCCCCCAGCCGCCCGGGGGCACGGCCACCACCGCGGCCGAGGCCGTCGCGGTGGCGTCGTCAATCGGCTATCCGGTGCTGGTTCGCCCGTCCTACGTCCTCGGCGGCCGGGCCATGGAGATCGTCTACGACGACGAGCGGCTGTCCGTAGCCGTCGAGGCCATGTCCGGCGTCGGCGGCTCGCTGGGCCGGGAGGGGGGCGTGACCGCGGATCGACCGGTGCTGGTGGACCGGTTCCTCGAGGACGCGGTGGAGGTCGACGTGGACGCCGTGCGCGACACCACCGGCGACGTGGTCGTCTGCGGCGTCATGGAACACGTGGAGGAGGCCGGTGTCCACTCCGGGGACTCGGCGTGCGCCCTCCCTCCCCAGACCCTTTCGTCGTCGGTGATCGCCGACCTCGAGCGTTACGTGGGGATCATTGCCGAGGCCCTGGAGGTGTGCGGGCTGATCAACGTGCAGTTCGCCGTGAAGGACGACCACGCCTACGTCTTGGAAGCCAATCCGCGGGCCAGTCGGACCGTCCCCTTCGTGGCCAAGGCCACGGGAGTACCGGTGGCCATGGTGGCCGCCCGGGTGATGGTCGGCGCCACCCTGGCCCAATTACGGGAGGAGGGACTGCTGTGCGAGCCGGTGACCGGCCATGTCTCCGTCAAGGAAGCGGTGCTCCCGTTCAACCGGTTCCCCGGGGTGGATACCCTCCTGGGACCGGAGATGCGATCGACCGGCGAGGTCATGGGCATCGACGCCACCTTCGGCCTGGCCTTCGCCAAGAGCCAGATCGCGGCCGGGAACCGCCTGCCCGTCAGGGGGACGGTGTTCCTGTCGCTGGCCGACCGGGACAAGGCGACCGGACTGGATGCCGCCCGCCAGTTCGACTCCTTGGGCTTCGAGTTGGCCGCCACCTCGGGAACGGCGGCCATGTTGGAAGCCGAGGGGATCGACGTGTCCACGGTGGTGGCGAAGGTGGGCGATTCAGAGCCAGGGGTGGTCGACGCCGTCGATCTCATCGCCGGGGGGAAGGTGCAACTGGTGGTGAACACGCCGCGGGGACGCGGCCCCCGCGCCGACGGGCTGCATATCCGGGCCACCGCGCTGGCCCATCAGGTGCCCTGCCTGACCACGGTGGCGGCCGCCAAGGCTGCGGCTGCGGGCATGGCCGACTGGGCCCGTCACCCGCTGGCGGTCCGGTCGTTGCAGGAGTACCACCAGGGATCGACGGGAGCACCATCAGGGGCGAGCCGGTGACCGCCCCCTCGTCCGACAGTCGGGCCGTCGAACGGGTTCGCCGCGCCTGGCGAGCAGTGTCGGCCGGGGACGTCGACCTCACGACGGCGGTCGGGTCGATCGAGTTGCCCAATCCGGTGATGACGGCATCGGGCACGGCCGGGCACGCCGATGAGCTCCTGGCCTACTTTCCCCTGGGTGCGTTGGGAGCGGTGGTCGTCAAGTCCCTCTCCGTCGAGCCGTGGTCGGGCAACGCCGCGCCCCGCGTCCACCAGACGGCGTCGGGGATGCTCAACAGCGTGGGTCTGCAGGGACCCGGGCTCAAGGCGTGGATCGACGAGGACCTGCCCCGGCTCAACGCCGCCGGCGCCCGGATCGTGGTCAGCCTCTGGGGCCAGCGGGTCGAGGACTTCGCCCGGGCCGCCGCCATGGTGGCCGAGGTCCCCGGGTTGCTGGCTCTCGAGGTCAATGTGAGCTGTCCCAATATCGACGACCGCCGTCGGATGTTCGCCCATTCGCCGTCCGCCACTGCCGAGGTCATGGCCGCGGTGGGCGAGCGATGCCCCGGCCTGCCGCGGTGGGCCAAATTGAGCCCGACCGTGGCCGACCTCGCCGAGATCGCCGGGGCCGCCCTCGGCGCCGGCGCGGAGGGGGTGACCCTGGTGAACACCGTGCTGGGGATGGCCATCGACGTCGAGAGGCGGCGACCCGCGCTCGGGTCCGGCCCGGCCGGGGGAGGGCTGTCCGGGCCGGCCATCCACCCCGTCGCCGTCCGCGCCGTGTTCGACGTCCGGGCCGCCCATCCGGACGCCGCCATCATCGGGGTCGGGGGGGTGATGTGCGGTGCGGACGCCGTGGAGCTCATGATGGCCGGGGCGCAAGCTGTTCAGGTGGGGACGGCGACCTTCCGCGACCCGCGGGCACCGATCCGGATCCTGCGTGAGCTGGAGGCCTGGTGCTCCCGCCACGGGGTGCGCACCATGGGTGAACTGACAGGAGCGGCTCATGGATGACCGAGGGACCGGCGGAGGATTCAGCGCCCGGGTGGCCGCGGCGGTGGCGGGGTCAGGGCCGTTGTGCGCCGGCATCGATCCTTCCGCGGTGCTGCTCGAGCAGTGGGGGCTGACCGACGACGCTCGGGGAGTCCGCTCGTTCGGGATGCGGTGCGTGGAGGCGTTCGCCGGCGTCGTGCCCGTGGTCAAGCCCCAGGTGGCCTTCTTCGAGCGGTGCGGGTCGGCCGGAATGGCGGCCCTGGAGTCCGTGCTGGAGTCGGCCCGGGCGGCCGGCCTCATTGTCATCGCCGACGCCAAGCGGGCTGACATCGACTCCACCATGGAGGCGTACGCCTCGGCATGGTTGGACCCGGGGAGCCCGTTCTGTGCCGACGCGGTCACGGCGGTGCCGTACCTCGGGTTGGGTGCCCTGCGACCGATGTTCGAGCTGGCCGGGGCCCACGGTCGGGGGGTCATGGTGGTGGCCCGGAGCTCCAACCCCGAGGGTCGGGCCCTGCAACAGGCCGTGACCGCCTCCGGAAGGGGGCCGTCGGTCGAGGACATGGTGCTCCACGAGATCGCCGCGCTCAATCACGGCAGTGTTCTCCCGGCCGGCACCGTGGGGGCCGTGGTCGGCGCCACCCTGCAGCCGTCGCAGTTCCGCCTGGCCGAACTGGGCGGCACGATCTTGGCCCCCGGGGTCGGTGCGCAGGGCGCCACGGCTCAGCAAGTATCCGCGCTCTTCGCCGGGTGCCCGCCCGGGATGGTGCTGGCCAGCGTGTCCCGCTCGGTCCTGTGCGCCGGCCCCACGGTGACCGCCCTGACCGCAGCAGCCACAAAGGCTCTCGAGGAGATGGCGGAAGCGCTCGCCTGACACCTCGCAGGCGGCGTGGGCGGGTGGGTCCTCGGTTCTCCAATCCGGGCGGAACGTTCCGCCGCGCAGCTCTGAACGGTCTGCTCCTACAGAACGGAAGCGAACCGCTGGGCGAAGGTGTGCGCGTCGCCCGGCCATCGTGCCGAGATGTACGTCCCGTCCTCGACGACGAAGGCAGGACGCCCGTCGTCGATTGTGTCCCGGGCCCGCCCACTGGACTTGAGGGCCGCATCGGGTGACCCCGGCACGACGTCCATGAAGTCGTCGGGGCGGGCGAGCGCTCTGGTGACCTCGTGCTGCACGGACATCCAGCCGGCCGGCTGGCCCGGCTCCTCGAGATAGGTCCGGTAGTAGTTCGGATCCCAGAAGCGGGTGAGGCGGGCCACGCTCCACGCCCGATGCTCGAGTCCCCATGTGAGCGCCGTCGTCCGGCGACCGAACAGCACCGAGCGGCCGGTGGCCGGGTCGATGCTCCGGGCGGCCAGCAACACGCCGTGACAGATCCCGCCGACCGGCTTCCCCGCGCGGAAGGCCTCGACCACGGTGTCTTGCAGGAGCCGGCTCTCGAGGTAGGGGCGCATTCCCCGGGCTCGGTGACCGCCGGGCAACAGCAGGCCGTCGAAGTCATCGGGATCGATGTCCTTCCAACCCTCCGGCTGCAGAAAGGCCGGAGACCGGACCAGCTGGTCGTACGCCGACCGCCCGCGGGCGTCGGCGCGGAGCACCCGACCGATCCCCACCACTCGTGAGATCCCGGGTACGAACCCCCATGGATCCAGCCCGCGACCAGTCACCATCAACTCGTCACCCCGGGCCGGAGTGGCGTCCGGGGTGGCGAACCGCACCTCATGACCGAGGTTGGAGAGCACCTTCCAACTCACGGCCACTTCCGTGGGGTCGAAGTCGGCGTCCGGGACCGGGATCAGGACGACGGCCACGGAGCCATCCTGTCATGGGCGCACGGACCCCATCCGGTGGTGATCCTGATGGTGATGTGGTCAGGGGATGACAGAATCGCCGGATGGGTGACTGGGGACCTTCGACCTATGGCGATCCGTGTCGCGAGTGTGGATATGCCTGGGGCATCTCCACGGATGAGGCCATCACCATGGTCATGGAACTCCCGGCCACGTACCGGGGCCTGTTGGAGGGAGCCACCGGGAACGAACGACACCCAGATCTCGGGTGGTCGGTCACCGAGTACATCGTCCACGTCGGAGACAATCTGAGGATCTGGGCCGAACGGCTCGGCGGGGTGGCCGAGGGGGCTCCGCCCGAGGTGGGCGCCTACGACGAGAACGAGTTGGCCGATGCCCGGAACTACGAGGCCATCCCACTGTCGTCGGCTCTGTGGGCGCTGTCCCGATCCGTCGCCGACTGGAGGGAGGCCGTCGGGCTGTCGAGCCCGGCCGGCACCGTCCTCGTCCACCCCGAGCGGGGGGAGCAGTCGCTGTCGGACGTGGTGCACTCCAATGCCCACGACGCTTTCCATCACGGCTGGGATATCGAGCGGACGCTGGAGGCAGCCACGCCCTGACCCACCACCGACCTCGAACCGACGTGGGACCCGGAACGACCCGGGCCGGCGCCGCCCTCGACGGAGCAGAGCAAGCGCGGCCGCTTTCTTCTATGGTGGCGGCGACTGGAAGCGACGGGCGAAGGGGGGCACCGTGATCGACGGGCCGAGAAGGGACAGGATTCGGATCGGCATTGCCGTGGCCGCGCTCACGGTACTGACCGTGGGGGCATCGGCGATGACGGGCAGCACCGGCGGGAAGGCCGGCGCAGCAACCCTGCCTCGCGCCGCCGGAACGTCCTTCAATTTTGTCAGTATGGCCCAGACCCCGACGGGTAAGGGCTACTGGCTGGCCGCCTCCGGGGGGAAGGTCGAGGCCTTCGGCGACGCCGTGTTCCATGGCGACCTTTCGGGATCAACCCTCAACGCACCGATCGTCGGAATCGCCGCCACCGTCGACGGC
>DASZJN010000014.1:0-7687 GCA_035948045.1 Acidimicrobiales bacterium
TCCGGCAAGGTGGTGCTGTTCGCCGTGCCCGGCGCTTTCACCCCGACCTGCTCCGACTTCCACCTGCCAAGCTACGTCATCCGCCACGACGAGCTGAAGGCCAAGGGTGTCGATACTGTGGCCTGCATCTCGGTCAACGACCCCTTCGTCATGGCCGCATGGGGCGAGAACCAGCATGTCGGTGATCTGGTCCTGCTGTTGGCCGATGGCAACGGGGAATTCACCAAGGCTGTCGGGCTGGAGATGGACGGGAGCGGAATCGGCCTGGGCATCCGCTCGCAGCGCTATGCCATGGTCATCGAGGACGGTGTCGTGACCACGCTGAACGTGGAGCCCGGGCCGGGCATGACGGTGAGCGGGGCCGACGCCATCTTGGCAGTGCTGTAGGGCCAACGCCGCCGACCACGCCTTAGGCACCGGGCCGGACGGCATGGTGCGTGGGGCCCGGCGGTGCGGACTGTGGGTCGGGCCACTACCGTCATGGGCGTGGACCTGATCGACGCACTGCGCACTACCGGGGCGGTGCGCGAGTTCCTCGACACCGGGGTCCCCGACGAGACTGTCTACCGGGTGCTGGAGACGGCGCGCTTCGCCCCCAACGGAGGAAATCGCCAGGCATGGCGGGTGGTCGTGGTCAAGGATCCCGAACTGCGGCGCGCCATGCGGGACGTCTACCTACCGGGCTGGTACGAGTATCTGGCCCAGGTGAGGGCCGGATTGACCCCGTGGGCCGTCGTCACCGATCGCGAACTGGAGCGCGAGGCGGTGGCTCAGGCCTCCGATGTGGCCCGGTCCGCGAGCGAGGGCCCCGGCGGTTTCGCCGAGCACTTCGACGAGGTGCCGGTGATGCTCGTCCTGCTGGCTGACTTCTCGAAGTTGGCCACCGTCGACCGTGACGCCGGCCACTACACCCTGGTGGGAGGGGCTTCGATCTACCCGTTCGCCTGGAGCGTGTTGCTGGCCGCCCGGGCTGAGGGCCTGGCCGGGGTGATGACCACCATGGTGGTGAGGGACGAGACCGCGGTCAAGCGCCTGCTCGCCGTACCGGACACGGCCACAGTGGCCGGCGTGCTGGCCCTCGGGCATCCCGTCCGTCAGCCGACCCGGTTGCGCCGGGAGCCGGTCGAGTCGTTCGCCACCGTCGATCGCTTCGACGGCGAGCCGTTGGCGATGCCGTGACCGGCAATGGCTGTGGTCGCCCTTGGTGCACCGGAAGACGGAGGTCCCGATGAAGGTCCGCATCGGTGTCAGCATGGGCGCGGCTCTTCCCGACGGCCCCGCCGGCTTCGCCGGTCTGGTCGATGACATCGACGATCTCGGGTTCGACTCGGTCTGGTTGCCTGAGGTGCTGACGGCGCCCGCCCTCGATCCCCTGACCGCGCTGGCCTTCGCCGCCGCCCACAATCCCCACCTGAAGCTGGGCACGACCATGCTGCTCCCCGGTCGAAATGTGGTTCGCGTGGCCAAGGAGCTGGCCACGTTGGACCAACTCTCCGGCGGGCGGCTCCTGGTCACCTTCGTGCCCGGTCTGCCGCGTCGGCACGAGCAGGATGCGGTCGGGGGAGCGAGCCCAGGCAAGGGACTACTGATGGATGAGATGATTCCGGTGCTCCGCAGCCTGTGGGCGGGGGAGAGCGTCTCCCACCACGGCGCGGCCGGCGAGTTCGAGGACGTGCGCCTCTCGCCGCTTCCGGCCCAACAGCCCCTCGAGGTCTGGACCGGCGGGATGGTGCCGGCCGCCCTCCGACGGTGCGGCCAGTACGCCGACGGCTGGCTTCCCTCCGTCTGCACTCCTGAGGAGGTGGCCGAGGCCCGGTTGGTCGTCGAGGAGGCCGCCGAGCGGGCCGGCCGCTCCATCAGCCCTGAGCATTTCGGTGTGTCCATCGCCTATGCCGTCCGGCCCCTGGACGACAAGTTCATCCGGGCCATTGCGTCGACCCGCCGAGGGGTCGATCCCGTCCAGGTGGTGCCAGTCGGCATCGACGGGTTGCGGGGACACCTCGAGCGATTCCTCGAAGTGGGGTTCTCGAAATTCGTAGTCCGACCCATCGAGCATCCCGGTTCGTGGAGGACCGAGCTCGAAGCCCTGGCCGCCGGTGTCCTCGATCTCCAGACATGACCCGCGTGCGGCCCGTGGAGCTGGAGTTCGTGGCCCGCGACGACTCGCGGCTGCTCGAGTACATGGCGGAGGTGGCCGCCGCTCGCACGGGTTGGATCAATGTGCGGCCGGTCATCGAGGAGGAGCACGAGCCCCCGGAGCCGGGCCCGTTCGCCTTCCTGGGTGGATCGACCCACAAGGTCCCTACCGTCACTTGGATGCCCGGGAAGCGTTCCGGCGACGGGACCCTCAAACCGACCAGGGTCGGACTCCAGCACGCCACCGGCCCGCACCTGGCGTGGAAGCTCAGGGACGCCGGTCTCCCCCTCCCTGAGGGGTGGCGGATCAGCCAGGACCACCCGCGGCGCGGGTTGGTAGCCCTGGTGCCGGCGGATGCCGACGATGGCTTCGTGATGGACTGGCTCTTGAGCGCGGCCACCTTCGCCTGCACGGTCGCCTCCACCGGGCGTTGGACGGCTTCGATTCACGCCGGACTTCCGTGAGGCCGGCGGGGATCCGAGACGTCCGCCACGAGCCCTCTGCTCGAGCACTGGGCCGCCGGCGCCTCACCCCCTGCCTATGGCGCGTCCCAACTGGCCCCGACGGGCGCGGACGCCTGGGCCCGAACCGGCTCGAACAACGCTTCGGCCAATCCGGGGCTTGCGATCCGGGCGGACCGGTCCACCCGTCCGGGCACGGGCCTCCAGATGAAGGCGGCTGCGACCAGGCCGAGGAACACCATCGAAGCCACCGTCACGAAGGGTAGCCACGAGGCCAGGGCGAACGCCGCCCCCGCTGCGGCCGCCGCCACCGCCGTGCACGCCGTCTGGCTGGTCCCGAACATGCCCTGGACCCGGCCGACCTCCGACGGGGTCGATCCCTGGGTGAGCAGGGACTGTACGGCGGGCATGGCGGCCGCGAACCCGAAGGCCTCGAGCGCGCCGAGCACGACGAGGGCGGGCACGCTGTGGATGAACGGGTAGGCGGCGCAGAGGGCCACCGAGAAGCCGATGCCGCCCAGTACCAAGGTTCGGCGGTCCAGGTGGTCGGCCAGCCAACCACTCGGCTTGGTGGCCAGCACGAAGGGCACGGCGAACAGGGTCCAGGAGATACCGATGGCCGCGCCGGAGGCTCCGCGGGCCACCAGGAGCAGGGTCCAGCAGATGTCGTAGACCCCACTGGTGAGTCCGAGGGCGGCTCCGCACACCAGCGCTCCCGCCATCGACCGATGGATCCGTATTCGGCCCAGCGGCTCGACCGTCCCGTCGGCCCTGGTTCTGGCCAGCCGGGCCTGGACGACGTCGTGAGGCTCGCGGATGCGCACGGCGGGAATGCAGGCGCCGATGGAGAGAAGGCCCGAGACCAGGAACATCAGCCACATGAACCGGACCCCGACGATGCTCCCGACCAGTGGCCCCACGGCCATGCCGCCCAGTTCGCCGGCGTAGATGGACGCGAAGGCCCGGCCCCGCCGCTCGACGGTCACCGAGCTCGAGATCATGGCCAGCGCGGCCACGGTCGCCGCTCCGGCCCCGACGCCCTGCAGCGATCGCAGGCCGATGGCGGCGTAGGCGTTGATGGGGAGCAGGAAGGAGAAGCTCGCCACCCCGTACGTCACCAGGCCCGCCGTCAGCACGGGACGTCGACCGAGCCGGTCGGCGATCCGCCCGATCGGATACTGGGAGAGGACGCCGGCGGCGAAGAACGAGGCCATCACGAGACCGGCCAGCGCATCTGTCCCACCCAGGCGCCGGATGTAGATGGGCAGCATGGGCACGATGGCCGTCGCACCCATCCACTGCAGTAGGACCGTCAGCGTGAGGGTGCGGATGAGCCGGCTCGAGCGGTCGGCCGCGTCGCCAAGGAACGGGTGACCGTCGGACATGGCCATCACGCTCGCCGAGCGAGGCGTTCGAGCTCGTCCGCGACCTGACCGCGTCGCGTCGCGGAAGGGGGTGCGAGTCCGAACAGATCGCACATCCACAGACCGTCGCACGCCAGGCGCAGCACGGTGGCCAGAGTCGGGTCCAGCCCGTCGTCCTCGAGCCGCTGCTGCCAACGGTCGGCGGCCAGCTGCAGCGGGACGAGGAGGGCGGGCTCGGCGGCGGCGGCGGCAATCAGCGCCGCACCCAGGCGATCTTCCCGGTCGGGACGCGGGGAGCTCGGGGCCATGGTGGCCCGGACGTAGGACCGTGTGAACGCGCCGGGTCCGCGGTCGCTCTCCAGAAAATGCTCGATGTCGTCATCGAACTCCTGGATGATCTTGTCGACCATGCCGGCCACCAGGGCATCCCGGGTGGGGAAGTGATAGAGCACGCCGCCCTTGCTCAGCCCGGCCTCGGCCGCGGCCGCCTCCAAGGTGAGCCGGGCCACCCCGTCGCGCAGGACGACCTCTTCGGCCGCATCGATGATGCGCCTCTTGGTGCCCGTTCCGCTGCCGGCGCTACCCCGGGCCTGGGCGCGTCGCTTCACCGTTGTAGCTCGTTGCATGGGCGTCGACTATACCGTCCGGACGGTACAGTCAGCAGTGACAGGGGAAGGCGCTGGTTCAGGGGCGGTCACTGCGGTTGCCCAGGTGCCAACCCCCGCAGAATCCGCACCGGTAGGGGTCGAGGTCAGCACCGGCTTCGAGGCGCAGCCGCAGTGCCGACCGGTTGGCCTCGTCCCGGGAGGGAAATCGCGTCTTCGGCTGTCCGTCCGCCCGCCAGTGCTCGCGACCCACGCCACCGGGCGAGCCGTCAGGGCTACTGCGTCGTCTGCTCCCGCGGCGGGCTTTGGCCATGTTCTCGCAGTGTTGTCTCGGGGGCCGGATCGGGCGCTACTCGGTGTACACGGGAGGTCGCTTCTCCCTGAAGGCCGCGGACGCCTCGTTGAGGTTGCCGGTGTGCCCGGCCAGGAGCTGGGTGCGGTTCTCGAGGTCGACGGCCGCCCGCAGGCTGCCGACCTCCAACGACGCCCACATGGTGTCCTTGGTCAGGGCCAGCCCGAACGGGCTGAACGCGCACATGCGCTCGCCCATCTCGATGGCTTGACCGAGGAGCTCCTCGTCGGGAACCACTCGAGAGACCAGGCCGATCCGGAGTGCCTCCTCGGCGTCGACCAACTTGGCGGTGAGGAGGATCTCCGCGGCATTGGAGGTCCCCACGGCACGCGGCAGCAACCAGCTCACTCCGAGCTCCGTCCCGCTCAGGCCGTTGCTGATCCCGGCGCCGCAGAACACCGCCGAGTGCCCGGCCAGCCGGACGTCGGCGCCGAGCGAGAGGCACATCCCGCCGCCGTAGGCCGGCCCCTTGATGGCGGCGATGACCGGTTGGGGAATCGAGCGGAGGGCCGGGACGATCCCCCCCATGAATTCCATGGCCCGCATCCCCATGCGGTGCCGACCCAGGTCGTCGGTTCCCGGCGGGGCGCCGGCGTGCTCCAGCTCGAGGCCCGAACAGAAGGCGCGCCCCGCGCCGGTCAGCACCACCACCCGGCAGCTGTTGTCGTTGCCGACGTCCTCCAGCGCGTCGTAGAGGTCGGACACCAGGGCGAACGACATCGAGTTGAGGCGCGAGGGATTGTCCAGGGTCACCACCCGGATGTGGGGGCCCGCAGATTCGACGGAGACGAGTGACATCGGCCCAGCCTCCCCGAACGTGGCGCATGGCGCCACTCCTGCCGACGATTGGGCCATCATCGTGGCGTGCCTTTGGAACCCTTCAGCGCCTTCGAGCCCTACGGCGGTGCCGCGCCCCCCGAGCGCCTGGTGGGCCAGCTGTTGGTGGCCACGCCCCGGCTCGTCGACCCGAACTTCTCGAGACGGGTGGTGCTGGTCCTCGACCACGGGGCCCATGGGGCGCTCGGCGTGGTGATCGACCGACCGGGCGGCGTAGCGGTGGGGGAGTTGCTGCCCCAGTGGCAACCCATGGCCACGCCCCCGGCCGAACTGTTCACCGGGGGCCCGGTGGCCCGGAACGCACTCATCGGGCTGGTCCGGTTGACGTCTCGGGATGTCGCCGCCGCCTCCGCGCTCGAGTTGGTTGGATGGAGACTGCTGGTGGACGCCGAACACCCGGTGGGCACCGTCGATCTGGCCACCGATCCGGCTGAGATGTCCGAGTCCATCGTCGGTGCCCGGCTGTTCTCGGGGTATGCCGGCTGGGACTCGGGACAGCTCGAGGAGGAGATTGCGGAAGGGTCGTGGTACGTGATGACCGCCGAGGCACGCGACCCCATCTCCGCCGATCCCGAAGGCCTGTGGCGGCGGGTGCTCCGTCGTCAAGGGGGCGCCCTCGCCGTGGTCGGGGGGTTCCCTCCGGACCCCATGATGAATTGACCGACTCCCGATCAAGGACGACCCGGCGCCTTGACCGCCCCCGGCTACCATCTCGACGTGGAGCCTCGACCTGGCCAACCGACCGTTCGCCCGGTGGTCGCCTCCGATGTGCCGGCACTGGCCGGCATGTTGGTCCGCTCCTTCGCCGACGACCCGGTCGCCAACTTCATGTTCGCCGGCGAGCGGCGGCGACAGCGGGGGCTCCACTCCTTCTTCACCAGTCAGATGCGACGGCAGTACCTACCCCTCGGGTACGTGTACACCACCGACGACTTGGGTGGCGTGGCCGTGTGGGCCCCGCCTGACCGGGCCCGTCAACCCGTGCGCGAGCTGCTGCAACTGCTGCCGACGGCGCCATTTCTGGCCAGCTCGAGGATGGTCAGGGCGATGCGGTTGTTGTTCGAGATCGAGTCACTGCACCCGAAGGAGCGGCACTGGTATCTGGCCACCCTCGGCACCGAGCCGGCGCGCCAGGGCCAGGGCATCGGATCGGCGCTCCTCCGTGAGGTCCTGGCCCAGGTGGACGAAGAGGGCTCGCCGGCCTATCTGGAGTCGTCAAAGGAGCGCAACGTCTCGCTCTACGCCCGGTTCGGCTTCGAGGTCATCGACGAGCACCGCTCCGCGTTGGGGAGCCCGCCCATCTGGCGCATGTGGAGGGAGCCGAGGCCCCCCGAATTGTGAGCATGGTGCCCACCGGGCCGACACGCTCAGTCGGCGACGTGGACCCCGTCGGGCCGGTCGTCCGCCATCCCCACCACCGTCTTCAGCAGCTCGTTGAGGGCGCGGGTGGGAGCCGAAGGAAGTCCCCGGCTGCGTTGGGCCACGCCGACCCGGCGCCGTGGGATCCCCTGGATCGAGACCGGGTGGAACTGCGAGCGCAGGAAGGAGGGAATGGCCGTCGCCGGCAGGATGGCCGGGCCGTAGCCTTCGAAGGTCAGCGACGCGATCAGGCGCAGCCCGTCGATCTCCGCGGCCGGAAGCAGGGTGATGCCGAGGGGCCGGGCCACCGCGTCCAACTCGTCCCGGAAGGCGGTCCCGGGCAGGGGCAGGAGCAGCTCCATGTCGGCGAGGTCCTCCAGGATGACCGGGCGGAGTTGGTGGGCCATGGGATGGCCGTGTGGCACCACCAGCACCAGGTCCTCCTCGAAGAGCAGCTGCGCCACCAGGTCCCGGCCGGTCACCGGAAGATGGAGGACGGCCAGATCGAGCTGACCCGAGGCCAACTGGGGCTCGAGCCCGGTGGTATTGCCCTCGACGACCAGCAGGCGCAG
>DASZJN010000015.1:0-13294 GCA_035948045.1 Acidimicrobiales bacterium
ATTCTGCGACGAACTCTCGGCCGTCTACCTGGCCACGGGGCTCAGCCCGGTGGCGGTCGACCGGCAGGGGATCGAGGAGCGCTACATGGAGATCGAAGAAGTGCCGCTCGCCCGGTTCGATGCCCTGGTCGACGACGGGACGATCGTCGACGCTTCGACCATCCTGGGCGTGGGCCTGGCCCAGCGGCGCCTGGCCGCCGGCCGGTGAACGGCCCACGATGAGCGCGCCACTCTCGAACGGTGCCGAGGAGTACCTGTCGTGGCTGGCCGTGGAGAAGGGGCGGTCCCGCAACACCCTGGTGGCCTACCGCCGGGACATCGCGGTGTGGGAGTTGTGGGCCGGAGAAGCCGGGATCGACCCGGTCAACGCCGGCACCGAGGCCATCGAGCTCCATCTGAGCGAGCTGCGGGCCCAGGGCCGCAACCCGGCCTCGATGGCCCGGTCCACCACCGCCCTGCGCGGCCTGTTCCGCTTCCTGGTGAGCGAGGAGGTCATCGACGGGGACCCGACGGCTGACGTGCGGTCCCCCCGTCTGCCTCGTCGCCTCCCCAAGGCCCTGGACGAGGATCAGGTCCTGGACCTGCTCGACTCGGTCAGCGGAATGGCGCCCAGCGACCTCCGGGACCGCGCCCTCCTCGAGCTCCTGTACGGCACCGGGGCCAGGATCTCCGAGGTTGTGGGTCTCTCCCTCATCGACCTGCAGGGGGACGACGGCCTGCTCCGGGTGTTCGGGAAGGGGGCGAAGGAGCGGCTGGTCCCGCTGGGCGGGCCCGCCCGCATGGCCCTGGACCGTTGGCTCTCGATCTCGGGCCGGCCCCTGATGGCCCCCGAGCGGTGGGCCCGGCGGAGCGATGCCGAAGCCGTGTTCATCAACACGAGGGGAGGCAGGCTCAGCCGACAGGGGGCTTGGTCGATCGTGCGCCATCACGCCGAACGGGCCGGCCTGGGCCCGCTGGTCAGCCCCCACGTGCTCCGCCACTCGTGTGCCAGCCACATGCTGGCCCACGGCGCCGACATCCGGGTCGTCCAGGAGCTGCTGGGCCACGTCTCCATCGCCACCACGCAGATCTACACCAAGCTCAGCCAGGACCACCTGCGCACCTCTTACGAACGCGCCCACCCGCGGGCCGCGCTGTCCCAGCTCAAGTAGGATCTCCTCCGTGCCTAGCGATGCCCCCACTATCGACTACCGCCAACTCCTCGAGAACGAGAGGCGGCAGCTCCAGTCCGAATTGTCCGAGCTCGGGTTCGGCGACGGCGGGGGACTGGACTACGACCCCAACTTCGCCGACTCCAGCCAGGTGACCGCCGAGCGGGGCGAGGCCGGCGTGCTGGCCGGTCAGCTGCAGGAGACGCTCACGGAGGTGGCCCGGGCCCTGATCCGCCTCGAGGACGGCAGCTACGGCCGCTGCGAGGAGTGCGGCGTGGCCATCGAACCGGCCCGGCTGGAAGCCATGCCGGCCACCCGATTCTGCATCAACCACGCCAACCGGCCCTGATCGGACCCGGGCGCTGATGGCCTACGGGGGCTACGGAGGCGGATCCGGGGGTCCGCGCCCGCCGCGGCGGCGCTTTCAGCTCGACCAGCGGACCACGATCATCGTGGTCATCGCCGTGGCCCTCATCGCCATCCTGCTGCGTACCCACAAGATCAGCCGCTTCGAGATCATCTACTTCTGCGTGCTGATCCCGTCGATCATCCTCCACGAGATCTCCCACGGTGTGGTGGCCCTGGCCTTCGGCGACGACACGGCCAAGCGGGCCGGTCGTCTGACGCTCAACCCCATCCGCCACGTCGACCCGGTGGGAACGCTGCTGGTCCCGGCCGTCCTCTCGCTGTCGGGGATCGGGGCCTACGGCTGGGCCAAGCCGGTGCCCGTCTCGACCAACCGACTGCGCAGCCCTCGCAACCACACCGTGGTGGTGTCACTGGTCGGACCGGTCACCAACTTCGTGCTGGCCGGGTTGGTGGGTCTCGCCTACGTACTGGTCACCCCCCAGGTGATCAGGCAGATCGTTTCGACGGGTGGGTTCTACCCGCCGGGCCTGCTGAGCCAGATCCTCTTCCTGGCCGGCATCGCCAACATCGTGCTGGGCGTGTTCAACCTCATCCCGTGCCCACCCCTGGACGGTGCGGCGGTGCTCGAGCGGTTGCTGCCGGCGCGCGTGCTGCCCGAGTACTACCGGCTGCAGCCGGCGCTCATGTTCCTCCCGTTCGTCCTCATCCTGTTCTTCCACAACCAGTGGGCCCAGCTGATCGGCCACGTCATCAACTGGTGGTCGGGCCTGCTGGTTTGAGGCGGGATCCCATCCCGCGCCCTCCGGACGGTGGAGCCGGACTGCCGCCGTCGGGAGCCGGCGACCACCATGACCGGGGCGATTCCCGCTCCCGACACCCCCTGGCCCCGACCGGTCCGACGAGGCACCCCGCCCGGTGGCGCCGATGATCGGGGCGGGCGCCACCGACCAGTCCGCCGCGGTCAACGCCGACCCCTCTTCGGTCCCCGCAGTCGGGAGTAGCGCCACCGGCTGGGTGCGACGCCATCCCGGCCTGGTGGTCGTGTTGCTCGTTCCCCTCATCGTCTTCGCAGCTCCGCAGCTGACCGGCTCGACGTTTCTCGACGGCGACAACTTCCTCCAGAACTTTCCCATGCGGGCCCTGGTCGGTCTCGACCTCCGGCACCACACCCTCCCGCTGTGGAATCCCTACCTGTTCAGCGGCACGCCCCTCCTCGGAGGCTTCAACGCCGGGGCGGCCTATCCCACCACGTGGCTCATGGCCGTGGTCCCCATCTTCACGGCCTGGACGCTCAACCTGGCCATCGCCTACGACGTGGCCATCCTCGGCATGTACGCCTTCTTGCGGCGCCAGGCCATCAGCTCGACAGCCGCCACCTTCGGAGCCGCCGCCTTCGCCTTCTCCGGGTACATGACCGCCCAGCTCGTGCACATCGATCTCGTCGCCGCGGCGGCGTGGCTGCCGTGGATGCTGGTGGCCGTCCATGCCGTCACCGACGGCCGCCCCGACGGGTCGCCGACCGCGGCCCCGGGGTCGCGCCGTCGACCGACCCGGTACTGGATCGGACTGCTGGCCCTCGCCGTGGGCATGTCCATCCTCAGCGGGGGAACCGAGGCGATCATCGACAGCGGGATCCTCGTGGCCGTCTTCCTCATCGGTCGGCTGGTCACGATGGGCTACCTCCACCGGTCCCGCCTCACTGCGCTGGCCACCGCGGTGGGCGCCCTGGCCGTCGGGGTGGGCGCCGGGGTGGCCCTCGGTGCGGCCCAGCTGGTGCCCGGTCTGGCCTTCCAGTCACAGTCGCAACGCGCCGCCACCACCTACGCCTTCTTCTCGACCGGCTCGCTTCCGGCCCGCCTGCTCACCCTGGTGGCCGCTCCGTTCCTCGTGGGCACCGGGCGCGGCCAGCCCGGCTACGCCGGGCCCTACAACTTCCAGGAGGTGACCAGCTTCGTCGGGGTCCTGGCCCTCATCGCCGCCTGCTCCCTCGTCGTCCGACGGTGGCGCCGGCGGCCCGAGGCCCGTCACTGGTGGGTCTGGTACGTGGTGCTGGCCCTCGGGGCGCTGTCGGCCCTCGGGGCCCAGACGCCCTTCGGCCACGTGCTCTTCCTGCTCCCCGTGGTCAGGGGCGAGCGCCTGCTCAATCGCAATCTCCTCCTCGTCGACTTCTCCCTGGTGGTCCTGTTCGCCTGGTGGGTGCACCTGCTCCTGGAGGAAAGACCGGACGGCGACACCGGCGACTCCGGTGGGGGCGACCGCCCCCCGCCCCCCCGGCAGCGTGGGCAGCCCGGCCGGAGATCGGAGCTGATCGCCACGTGCGCCCCGGCCGCCGTGATCATCGCGCTGTGCCTCTTCCTCTGGATCGACGGACCGTTGCTCGATCGCCTGCTCCAGACCCAGGTCCCGATCGACCGGACGGCGCGGTGGCAGGATGCCGGGCTGGTGACCGTGGGTGCCCTCATCGCCGTGGGGGCCACCTGGCTCGTCCTCACCGAGCGCCGGCTCTCACGCGCCCGGCTCCGCCAACTGCTGGCCCTGGTGCTGGCGGCCGACCTGATCCTCTTCAACGGCTTCGTCATCCACCCGCCGATCACCCAGGCACTGGCCCGCGGGCAGGGCTCCCTGGCTCCTTCGCTGATCTCTGCGGTGGGCGACGGGCGATTCATCATCTACAACCCCGACCAGTTCTACGACAACGACCTCTACGAACTGGCCCAGACCGATCTCAACATCTTCAACCGCCTGGGCAGCGGGCAGGGCTACACGGCGCTGACCGATGCCAACTACGTCAACGCCACCGGGGCCCACTATCAAGAGGACCTGAATCCGGCCACCCTGGCCGGGCGGACGTGGGACCAGCTCAACGTGCGCACGCTGTTGACGCTGCCCTCCTACTTCGTGACCCCGGTCAGCGGAACGGCCGGGGGATCGGCCGGTGCCGCACCCGCTCCGGCGACCTCCACGCCGTTCCCACCCGATCTCAACCTGTACAACTCGGCTCCCACCCCCGAGCCCGCGCCGGTGACCCTCGGGCCGGGGCAGTCGCACCGCTGGTATTTCGGGGGCCTGCTGACCGTCGCCACCTGGGCCGTGCCCGTCCCCGGCGGGACGCCGTCCGGCTGGAGGGTCGGTGTCCTCACCGCCACCGGGGGGATCCGGTGGCTGCCGCCCGCGAATGTCGTCGCCACCGGGTCGACGGCCAACCGATCACTTCGGGTGACACCGGCCGCACCGGTGCGGGCCGCCGGACTGGTGATCCAGAACGAAGCCGGCGCCGCCGCGACGGTGGGCGTGCCGACGGCGCAGACCGTCGAGGCCGGCGACGTGGCCCTGCGCGGCCGCATGCAGTACGGGGTGACCTGGCCGCACTGGAGGTTCTCCGGCACCATCGGGTCCTTCGGCGTCTTCCAGAACGCCGACCCCCTCGGCTGGGCGTGGGCCGGGGGGCCGGGGGGCGCACCCGCCTCCGGCACGTCGGTGACGGCGGGGGCCCCGGGGTCGGACGGCACCCAACAGATCGCCGTCCATGCCGCAGCGGCCACGACCCTCGAGCGCAGCGTCGCCTGGAGCCCCGGTTGGCGGGCCACCATCCGGTCGACCGGGCCGGCAGTCCCGGGCCGCACCTCGGCACCGGCGTCGGCATCGACCGTGGCCGTGTAACGGGACGGGGTCATCCAACGGGTGGCCATCCCCAAGGCAGGGGACTACCTGGTCAGCTTCAGCTACGCGCCGGCGTCGGCCGCCGCGGGCCTGGTCGTCTCGGCTGTGGCCGCCGTGGCCTTCGTGATCTGGGCCGGTTGGGAACTGGTGGTCGCCTGGCGCCGGCGGCGCCGGCTCAGCCCGGACTGAGCAGCCCGATGGCGCCGGCGGCCCGCTGGTAGGTGGCCGACGCCGTGGTGGCGGCCTTGGCCGCCCCCATGGACAGCAGGGCCGTGACCGCTCCGGGGTCGCCGGCCAGGGCCGCCCGCCGCTCCCGCAGCGGACGGAGCAGCTCCACCAGGGCCTCGGCCACATCCTTCTTGAGGTCCCCGTAGCGCTGGTAGGAGCCGGCCACCTCGGCCGGGGTCCGCCCCGTGGACACGGCCAGCAGCTCCAACAGGTTGGACAGGCCCGGTTTGGCCCCCGGGTCGTAGCGGACCTCGCCGTCGGTGTCGGTCACCGCCTTTTGGACCTTGCGCACGATGTCCGGCCCCTCGTCGAACAGCATGACGGTGCCCAGGGGCGAGTTGACCGATTTGGACATCTTGTTCTCCGGGTGCTGGAGGTCCATGACCCGGGCGGCCAGCTCGGGGATGGCCGCCTCCGGAACCACGAACGTGTCGCCGAACCGGCGGTTGAACCGGTGGGCCAGCTCGCGGGCCAGCTCGACGTGTTGTCGTTGGTCCTCGCCGACCGGGACGCGCTCGGCGTCGTAGAGGAGGATGTCGGCGCTCTGGAGGACCGGGTAGGTGAACAGGCCGGCCCGGACCGAGTCCCGGCCCGCGCTCTTGTCCTTGAACTGGGTCATCCGGCGCAGCTCGCCCATGGTCGCCGTGCACTCGAGCAACCAGGCCAGCCGGGTGTGCTCGGCCACGTGGCTCTGGACGAACAGCGTGCACCGCTCGGGGTCGAGGCCGGAGGCCAGCAGGTCCAGGGCCGTCTCGTAGGTCCTCGAGCGGAGCTCTTCCGGGTCGATGTCGAGGGTGAGGGCGTGCAGGTCGACGATGCAGTAGATGGCGTCGTACTCGTACTGGTCGGCCACCCAGTTGCGGACCGCTCCGAGATAGTTCCCCAGGTGGAGATCGCCGCTGGGCTGCAGACCGGACAGGACTCGGAGCATGGGAGGTCATCGTAGGTCGCCCCCGGAGGTGCACGAGAGTGGCCGCTCCAGCCGGTATCGTCGGAGACCATGGCCGCCACCGTGTCCACCCCCGTGTTCGAGGGCCCCATCGACCTGCTGCTCCAGCTGGTCAACGGCCACGAGGTGGACGTCTACGACATCCCGCTGGCGTCGGTGGTGGACGCCTTCGTGGCCGAGGTGGCCGGGTGGGAGTCGGTGGACCTGCAGACCCTGTCCGAGTTCCTGATGATCGCCGCCGTGCTCATCGAGCTCAAGTCGCGTCGCCTGCTTCCCGGCAAGGACGATGGGGATCCCGATGAGGAGCTGGTCGGATGGGAGGAGCGGGACCTCCTCCTGGCCCGACTGCTCGAGTGCCAGGCCTACGCCGCCGCCGCCGACGGGTTCGCCGCCCTCTTCGAACGGGCGGCGCGGTCGGTTCCCCGCACCGCCGGCCTCGACCTCGACTTCGTGGTCGACGCGCCCGACCTCCTGGAGGGGGTGACCCCCGAGCAGGTTGCCGGCGCCTATCTACGGGCCACCGCCGAGCGCCCGGTGCCCACGGTCGACCTGTACCACGTGACCGTCGACACGGTCACGGTGGCCGATGCCGTCACCGAGCTCGAATGGCGGTTGGAGGGGATGGGCCGGTCCACCTTCCGCCACCTCACCGGCCATCTGACCTCACGGATCGAGATCATCGTCCGCTTCCTGGCCCTCCTCGAGCTGTGCAAGCGGGGGCGGGTCTCCCTCGACCAGGGCCACACCTTCGGGGACCTCGAGGTGGAGTGGGTGGCCGACGCGCCGGTGCCCGTGTCGGTGGGGGCCGGCCTCTACGACGAGTACGAGGGCTGAGGATGGCCCTCTCGCCCGAGGCCCGGGCCATCGAAGCGGTGCTCATCGTGGCCGTCGAGCCGGTGACGGCGGGCCTGCTGGCCGAGCTGCTCGAGGTGCCGGTGGAGCAGGTCGACCCGCTGTGCGACGAGTTGGCCCGGTCGTGCCGGGCGGAGGGTCGGGGATTCGAGGTCGTCAGGATCGCCGGGGGATTCCGCATCCAGAGCCACCCGGACCTGGCCCCGTATGTGGAGCGGTTCGCCAATGTCGGCGTCTCGTCCCGGCTGTCCGCCGCCGCGCTGGAGACACTGGCCATCGTGGCCTACCGACAGCCCGTGTCGCGGGCCCAGATCGCCGCCCTGCGCGGGGTGAACGTCGACGGCGTGGTCCGCCTGCTCGAGCATCGCGGCTACATCGCCACGGTGGGCCGGGCCGCGGGCCCTGGTCAGGCGTCCCTCTACGCCACCACGGACGCCTTTCTCGAACGCCTCGGCCTCGACCGGCTCGACCAGCTGCCGCCGGTGGAGGACCTGCTTCCGGGACCGGAGACCCTCGACGACCTGGAGGAGCAGATGCGCCCGGTCGCCGATGGCTGAGGGGCCGTCAGCGCCACTCTCCTCCGGGGTCCGTCTGCAAAAGGTCATGGCCCGCACCGGAGTGGGCTCGCGCCGGGTCTGCGAGGAGCTGATCGTGGACGGGCGGGTCACGGTCAACGGCATGGTCCCTGTGCTCGGGCGCCGGGTGGACCCCGATGTGGACCGGGTCGAACTCGACGGGGTGCCCTTGCCCGTCCGGCCCGGGCTCGTGCACTACCTGGTGAACAAGCCGGCCGGGGTGGTCAGCACCGCGGAGGACACCCACGATCGACCGACGGTGTTGGGCCTGGTGCCCGAGGAGCCCCGGGTGTTCCCGGTCGGCCGGTTGGACATGGACTCCGAGGGCCTGCTGGTCCTGACCAACGACGGCGAGCTGGCCCACCGGCTCACCCATCCCTCCTTCGGGGTCCCCAAGGAATACCTGGTCGAGGTCCGGGGGGAGCCCGCCCCGGGGACCGTCCGGCATCTGCGCCAGGGGGTGGACCTGGACGACGGGCCCACGGCCCCGGCCCGCGTGGCGGTGGTGGCCCCCTCGCTCCTGCGGATCGTCATCCACGAGGGTCGGAACCGGCAGATCCGTCGAATGTGCGAGGCCGTGGGCCACCCGGTGGTCCGCCTGGTCAGGACCCGGATCGGCCCGCTGGCCGATCCCTCGCTGGGCCCGGGGTCGTACCGGCCCCTTTCCTTCGACGAGGTCCGGGGACTGGCGGCGGCGGCCGTCCCGGTGGAGCCGGAAGGGGCCCCCTGGCCACCGGATTCGCCGGATGGCACCGCGGGCTCTCCCGAGCCCGCTGAGTAACATGCCTGGCTGATGCCCCCCACCGTGCGAGCCGTACGCGGCGCCACCACCGTCGACGCCGACACAGCCGACGCCATCACCGAGCGGGTGGTGGACCTGCTCAGCCAGATCCTCGAGCGCAACAACCTGGCCGAGGAGGACATCATCTCGATCCTGTTCACCGCCACCGAGGACATCGTCTCCACCTTTCCGGCCACCGCCGCCCGCTCCATGGGCCTGGGCGCCGTCCCGCTCATCTGTGCCCGCGAATTGTCCGTCATCGGCTCCGTGCCCCGGTGCGTCAGGGTGATGCTCCATGTCACCACCGAGCGCCCGAGGGATCAGATCCACCACGTCTACCTCGAGGGCGCCCAGGGACTCCGTGACGATCTCCCCGACTGACGACACCGGCGCCGGGCGGCCTGAACCGGCGCCGGCGGAAGGTGAGCGGATGCGGCTCCCCGGGCGGGCCATGATCTTCGGGACGGGGCTCATGGGCGCCTCGATCGGGATGGCGCTGCGGGAACGCGGCTGGCAGGTGGGTGGGGTGGACACCGCGGCCGGGGTTGCGGCCCGGGCCGTGGAGCTCGGCGCCCTCAACGACGAGGGCATCGACCACCAGGCCGATCTGGTCGTCGTGGCCACGCCGGTCCATGCCGCCCCGCAGATCATCGCCGGCATCGTGGGCTCCACCGACTGGAAGCCCGGCGTGGTCGTCACCGACGTCGGCAGCGTCAAGGGGCCGCTGGTGGCGGGCGTCGACCATCCCTCCTTCGTCGGCGGACATCCGATGGCCGGCTCCGAGCAGGTGGGGGTGGAGGGTGCCTCCGGGGACCTGTTCGTGGGGGCCACCTGGGTGTTGACACCCACTGCGGTCACCGACCCGGCCGCCTACGCCCTGCTCCGCAACGTCCTCGCCGACCTCGGGGCCAATGTGGTGGCGCTGGACCCGGCCCGCCACGATGCGCTGGTGGCGGTGGTGTCCCACGTGCCCCACCTGACCGCGGCCACCCTGATGGACTTGGCGGCCGGCATGGGCCAGGAGCACGCCGCCCTCCTGCAGCTGGCGGCGGGTGGGTTCCGCGACATGACCCGGATCGCGGCGGGACAGCCGTCGATCTGGCCCGACATCTGCGACGACAACGCCGAGGCCATCGTCTCCACCCTCGACCTGCTCATCGAGGCCCTGGGGGCCATGCGCCGGCGGGTGGCCGAGCGCGACCACGAGTCGCTGCTCGAGATCCTCGGGCGGGCGGCCTCGGCCCGCCGCACCCTGAGCGAGCGGGCACCCCAGCCCGAGGAGCTCGTCGAGGTGCGCATCCCGGTGCCCGACCGGACCGGTGCCATCGCCGAGGTCACCGTGCTGGCCGCCGAGCTGGGCATCAACATCGTCGACCTCGAGATCGCCCACTCCGTCGAGGGCGACCGAGGGGTGCTGGTGCTGGTGGTCGACACCCTTTCGGCCCCCACGCTGCTGGCCACCCTGTCCGACCGGGGCTACCGCGCCTCGAGCACCCCGGTGGGAACCTCCGGTTGAGCGCGGACACGCCCACTCCGGATCCCTCGAACACCGGCGGCGGGAGCTACTCGGTGCGGAGCGGCCAGCCGCTGGTAGGCACCCTGGCCGTGCCCGGGGACAAGTCCATCTCGCACCGGTCCCTGCTGCTGGCCGCCCTGGCCGAGGGAACCTCGACCATCTCCGGCCTGTCGCACGGCGACGACGTGGTGGGAACCAGGCGGGCCGTCGTGGCCCTGGGCGCCGACGTCGAGGACGATGGTCCCACGGTGGTCGTCCGCGGTGGACGATCGCGGCTGCACCCACCGGATGGCCCCATCGACCTCGGCAACTCCGGCACCGGCATGCGCCTCTTGGCCGGGGTGGCCGCCACGCTGCCCGGTACCACCACCCTGACCGGAGACCGCTCGCTCCGGAGCCGGCCCATGGATCGTGTGGCCGATCCCCTGGGCCTGATGGGAGCGAGGGTGAGCGGGGAGGGCGAGCGCTGCCTGCCTCCCATCCGGATCGACGGCGGGGCCCTGCAGGGCATCGAGTACACACCCCCCATGGCCAGCGCCCAGGTCAAGTCCGCCATCCTGCTGGCCGGGCTGGGGGCGGAGGGGGAGACCGTGGTCCACGAGCCGGTGGCGACCAGGGCGCACACCGAGGAGATGCTGGCGGCCGCCGGTGCGGCCATCACCTTCGAGCGGGTGGGTGGCGGGAGGGTGGTGCGGATCCGGCGGAGCACCCTCAAGGCCGGGTCCTTCACCGTGCCGGGCGATCCGTCCCAGGCGGCCTTCTGGGTCGTCGGGGGTGTGCTGGTGGCCGGCAGCCTGGTGACCGTGGCCGGCATCCAGATGGGAATCGAGCGGCTCGGCTATCTGGGCGTGCTCCGTCGCATGGGCGCCACCATCGAGATCGAGGAGGCTGGCAACGGGACGGGGTCGGTGACCAGCTACACCGGTGCCCTGCACGGCACGGTGGTCGAGGCGGCCGAGATCCCGTCACTCGACGAGGTCCCGATCCTGGCCGTGGCGGCAGCAGTGGCCCACGGGACGACCCGCTTCCGCGGCGTCGGCGAACTGCGGGTGAAGGAGTCCGACCGCCTCGCCGGCACCGTGGGGCTGGTCCGGGCCTTCGGGGCCGAGGCCGAGGCGGAAGCCGACGACCTGCTGGTCCAGGGAACGGGGGCGGCGCTCCAGCCCGGCCAGGTGGACGCCCGAGGCGACCATCGCATGGCCATGGCCGCGGCCATCGCGGGCACGGCCTGCCGTCCCGGCTCGGTGACCACCATCACGGGGTGGGAGTCGGTGGCCACCAGCTATCCGGGCTTCGTCGACGACCTCGAGCGGCTGCGCGGAGCCGCCGGGGCCCCGGGATGAGCGCCCACGGCACCCGCACCCGGGCCCATCCGGTCATCGCCATCGACGGTCCGGCCGGATCCGGCAAGTCCACCGTGTCGCGTGCCCTGGCGGAACGCCTCGGCGTGGAGCGCCTGGACACCGGGGCCATGTACCGGGCGGTGGCCTGGGCCGCCCTGGAGCGGGGGATCGATCCGACGGATCGGGCCTCGGTGGCCGAACTGGCCCGGGCCATGACCATCGGCATCGGCGAGCGGATCGAGGCGGACGGAACCGACATCACCGAGGCCATCCGTGGCCCCCGGGTGAGCCGGGCGGTGTCGGCGGTGGCGGCCAACCCCGAGGTCCGCACCGTGCTGGTGCAGCGCCAGCGCCAGTGGGTCGCCGAGCGAGGCGGGGGGATCGTCGAGGGACGGGACATCGGCTCGGTCGTCTTCCCCCACGCCGACGTCAAGATCTTCCTGACCGCCGCGGCCGACGAGCGCGCCCGCCGGAGGCCCGAGGAGGGCGCGGACGCCGTGGCCCGCCGTGACAGGCTGGACAGCACCCGGACCGCATCCCCGCTGGGGGTGGCCGACGGCGCCCGGGTCATCGACACCACCGATCGGCCGGTGGAGGACATCGTGGAAGAGGTGGTGGCGTGGTTGTGAGCGGAGGCGGCGGAGCGGAGGTCGAGGACCGGTCCGAGGGGATCGAAGTCCGGGTCGACACCGGGTTCACCCCCATCTACCGCTTCCTCCGGGTGCTGGTCCACGGGCTCAACCGACTCCTGTTCCGAACCACCGTGACCGGTGCCGACCAGGTTCCCGCCGTCGGTCCTGTGATCATCGCGCCCGTGCACCGCTCGTTCATCGACTTCTTTGTGGCGTCGGAGGTCACCAGCCGGAAGCTCCACTACATGGCCAAGGACAGCCTGTGGAAGAACCGCTGGCTGGCCAGGATCCTCCCTCCCATCGGGGCCTTCCCGGTCCATCGGGAGTCGGCCGACCGGGAGGCTCTGCGTCGGGCCCAGCACGTGCTCGATGCCGGCGAGGTGCTGATCCTCTTTCCGGAGGGGGAGCGCCGATCGGGGCCGGTGATCGAGGACCTCCACGAGGGCGTGGCCTTCCTGGCCGCCCGGACCGGGGCCACCGTCATCCCGGTGGGCATCGGTGGCTCGGCTTCGGTGATGCCCAAAGGCACCCGGATCCCGCGTCCCCGGCACATCCACCTCATCGTGGGCGAGCCCATTCCGCCGCCGGCCCGCACGGGGGGCGGGCGGATCTCCCGCAGCCGGACCCATCAGCTCACCGAGGGGCTGGCCGCATCCCTCCAGAATCTCTACGACCGCTCGGTGGCGGTGGTGGGTCGCTACTGACGAATCCCGAGGCCGTTCACCGCCGGTTGACGGTGGCGGTCAGCCGCGGCGCCGGTTGCCCCAGGTCACGCGACACCACGTGGTGGCGATCACCCGGGCGTACTGGAGCCCGAAGACCAGGTTGCCGCCCTTCTTGGAGACCCCCGACGCCCGCGGGTGCCAGACGGTGGGCCGCTCGGCGATCCGCCAGCCTCTGCTGGCCGCGGTGATCAGCACCTCGGAGGTCTGATACTGGTTCTGCACCAGGCGGGGCAGGATGTCGTCGAGCAACTCGACCTTGAAGGCGCGGTAACCGTTGGACGAGTCGGACAGCTGCTGGGACAGGATGGCATTGACGACCCCGGCGTACACCTTGACCCCGGCTCGCCGGAACCAGTCGGTCGTGTGGTCGACCCCGAGCCGGCGCGAGGCGATGACGAAGTCCGCGGTGTCATCGAGCAACGGCTGCACCATGGTGGCCATCTCGGCGGGGTCGTTCTGGCCATCGGCGTCGAGGGTGACGACGTAGCGCGCCCCGTGGGCCGCCGCCAGCTC
>DASZJN010000016.1:0-8859 GCA_035948045.1 Acidimicrobiales bacterium
TCCTTGGCCTCGCGGGTGGATGCACCCCGCTCGGGAAAGAACAGATCGGGGTCGACCCCCATGCAGTTCGCCCGGGTCTGCCAACTGCGCTCTTGGGGTCCGTACATCAATGACACCATGTCCATTGACGGGTCTCCCTCCCACTCATCCACACGGTTTCAGACGAAACCGCATAGCACGGATGTAACTACAGATATGTCATCTTTCACCATCGGAGTGGGAAACGCAAGAAAATTCTGCTTGTGATCAGGAGTTCAATGCGCAGGAGCTCTCGCATCCGCCCCCGGGGGGATCGAATTGCGAGGTCCAACGCCGCCCCACGGGCGGGGGGCGGGCGACCAGGTGAGGGCCGGGGGCGGTGAGCCCAAATAGGCGTCCCCACCAGGTCGGATACCGCCGGAAGGGATCAGGCGCAGGGGCCTCGGCTCCCCACCTCAGCCGGCGCGGCGGCCCCGCGCCCGGAGGGCGGACTTGTGGGCCAGGAAGTCGACCAGCACGTAGTCGCCCAATTCGTCCGGCGAGGTGGCGAAGGTGCGTCCCCGGTTGATCCGGGCCAGCTGCTCGATGAAGCCCTGGAGGCTCCGATCCGGATCGAGCAGGAAGGTGTTGATGGTGATGCCGGTCCGGGTGCAGCGCAGCACCTCGGCCAGGGTCAGCTCGAGCGTCTCGGGAATGGGCGGGTATTCGAACCGGACGTCGTAGCCGACGCCGTCGGCGTAGGGGACGATGTGAGCGGTGGGCTCACCGTCGGTGACCAGGATGATCTGCTTGGTTCCCTGCTGGTGAGCCAGCATCTTGCGGGCCAGCATGAGGCCATGCTGCAAGTTGGTGCCGTAGACGTAGTCCCAGCTCACGGTGGGCAGGTCCTCGGGCTCGATCACCCGGGCCACCTCCGAGAAGCCGACGAGACCGAGGTAGTCCCTGGGGAACCGCGACGTGATCAGGGTGTGCAGGGCCAGGGCCATCTTCTTGGCCGGGACGAAGTTGTCGCGCATGGGCATCGACAACGAGAGGTCGAGCAGGAGCACGGTGGCCGATCTGGTCAGGGCCTCCGTCTCGATGACCTCGAAGTCGTCGGGTGAGAGCCGTACGGGCACGCCGCTCCCCGACCGCCTCACCGCGTTGTGCACCGTCCGGGAGAGGTCGAGGTTGAAGGGGTCACCGAACTCGTAGGCCTTGGTCGTCTCCTCGCGATCGTGGCCGGTCCCGGACCAGGTGGTCCGGTGGTTGCCCACCCGGTCCTTGGTCAACTGGCCGAACAGATCGGACAGTGCCTGCTGGCCGATGCGGCGGATGCCCTTGGGTGTCAGCTCGAAGCGCCCTTCGCGCTGGTCGATGAGCCCGGCGTCGGCCAGCTGCTTGGCCAGCTTGGAGAGGCGGTCGAGCGACTTGGCGGCGTCGTCGCCCAGGTGCTTCCTGACCTTGTCGAGGTCGACCTCGGCCAGGGAGGCCGGCGAGGTGGCCGAGCGCAGGAAGCTCTCGAGCTCATCGAGGTCCCGCAGCCTCCCGGCGGCGTCGGTGCCCTCCCCCATGCCCATCGGCTCGTCGCCACTGAATCGGAACCGCTGGTCCCAGCCGGCGCCCGGGAAGGCCCGTTGCAGGTTGCCGGCCAACCTGTCCACCTGCCACCGCAGGTCGAGGTCCTCCAGGAGGGACTCGGCCAAACCCTGGAGCTGGGCGCGCTGCTCGGGGGACATCGAGTTCCACATGGCCTGCGCCGCCGCCATCTGCGCCGCCAACTGCTCCAAGAGCTCGTCGAGGGTGGAGGGGTTGCCGGGGAACAGGTCGCCGTACTGCTCCATGAACGACTCGAACGTCGGATCGATGGCCTCGCCGGCCTCGCGTTGCTCGATCATCCGGTTCAACGCGTCGAACCCATCGCGCATGTGAGCCAGCTGTTCGGGGTCGGGGTTGGACAGTGCATCGGACATCTGGTCGAAGTAGGTCTTGGCCACCTCCTCGCGCAGCCGTTCGATCAGTTCCTCGAAGTGCTGGCGTGCCTCGGAGGACACGAACTCATAGCTCTGCAGCCCGCGCACCGTGCCGGCCAGATCGCTCGGGAGCAGGTCGAGCTGCATGCGCCGCTCGGTGGCCACCTCGTCGGTGACCTCCTGACGGCGCTGGTCCCCGGACTCTCGGGCGTCGGCCTCGAGCTGGTCGATGCCGGATCGCTCCTCGGCCAGGACCTGCTGCAGCTCTTCGGCGATCTCCCGGTAGGCGCCGCCGAGGTCACCCCGGTCCAGCTGTTCCTCCCGTTCGAGGCGGAGCTGGTCCAACAGGTCGCGCAGCCCCTGGACCTGCTGACCGTCGGGGGTGCGCCACCCCCGGTTGAGCATCCGCTGCAGGGCCTCGTGGAGGTCGCCGTTGGCCAGCACGTCGTCGGTCAACTGTGACAGCACCGAGTCGGTGTCGTCGACGAGGGAGTCCTGGGTTCCGTCCCAGCGCCGGTAGTCGAACCGCCAGGTCATCCGCGACCCCGGTAGGTCGCCCGGTTTCCGGCCGCTTCCTTGTTGAGGCGCTTGGTCAGGTGCAGGCCCTCCAACAGGAACTCCACCGCGCTGGCCACCACACCCGGGTCCTCTGACCCGCCGGTCAGCTTCAAGACGGGGGCGGACAGCGGGGGCATCTGGGCCAGGGTGCCGGCATAGGCGGTCGCCGGGAGATCGTCCCCGGCGTGCACCACGGTGTCGGCGTCGAAGGCACCGATGACGGCTTGGGGCTCATCGAGTTGGACCCGGCGGCGGAAGACCAGCAGGACGGCGGCCGACAGCAATTGCGACAGGAGGATCTCCTCGCGCCCCTCCTCCAGCGACTCGATCTCGACCTTCCCCTGGGTCGAGGAGACCAGGGCCTGGAGATCGGAGATCCGGGGCACGGCCTCGGTCTCGCCGTTCCGGAGAGCTCGACGGGTGGCGTTGGCCACCAACGTCTCATAGTTGGCGATGGTGAGGCGCACCGACACCCCGGAGCGTTGGTTGAGGTGCGGGCTCTGGCGGGCCAGCTGGCTGAGCTCGGCCACCACCTCCGCCATGAAGTCGGGCACTTCGACCCTCACGGTGCCGGGACGGTCGTCGCCCTGGCCCTCACCGGAACCCACCCGGCCGGGGAGGTCGGCCTCCAGCACGGCGATGCTGAGCTCGGTGGCCGCGTCGGGCGGATAGTGGGTGCGGATCTGGGCGCCGAAGCGGTCCTTGAGCGGCGTGATGATCCGGCCCCGATTGGTGTAGTCCTCGGGGTTGGCGGTGGCCACCAGCACGATGTCGAGCGGAAGCCGGACCCGGTGGCCCCGGATCTGCACGTCCCGCTCCTCGAGGACGTTGAGCAGGCCCACCTGGATCCGCTCAGCCAGGTCGGGAAGCTCGTTGACGGCGAAGATGCCCCGATTCAGCCGGGGCACCAGACCGTAGTGAATGGTCAGCTCGTCGGAGAGGTAGCGGCCCTCCGCCACCCGGATCGGGTCCACTTCACCGATGAGGTCGGCGATGGACGTGTCGGGGGTGGCCAGCTTCTCCCCGTAGCGCTCACTCCGGTGCACCCACGACACCGGCAGGTCCTCCCCGGCCTCGGCCAGGAGGTCCCGGGCGAATCGGGAGATCGGATGGTAGGGGTCGTCGTTCACCTCGGAGTGGGCCACGATGGGCAACCACTCGTCGAGCAGGCCGACCAGGGAGCGGATGATCCGCGTCTTCGCCTGGCCCCGCTCGCCCAGGAGGATCACGTCGTGCCCGGCCAGCACGGCGTTCTCGAGCTGGGGCAACACGCTGTGGTCGAAGCCCAGCACGCCGCTGACCAGGGGCTGGCCGGCGGCAATGCGGGCCGAGGCGTTGCGCCTGATCTCCTCGGCGACCGGGATCGACTTCCAGCCGGCGTCACGCAGCCGGCCGACGGTGGTGATGTCGGGAGGAGGGGTCAGCCTGGTGCTCAGGTCCAGGGCTGATGCAGGGGCGTCGACGTGGGCAGAGGGCTCCGGCGGGGTCATGGGGTCAGCCTACGCGTGACGATCCGCCACCGTTGCGTCGGCCCCGGCCGGGCAGGTCGCGGTGTGAACCGGTGGGCGGGCGGCGCGCGGCTCACCGTGTCGGCCGAGGGCGCCGCCGGCGCCGGCTGAAGCCCGATAGTTTCGCAACCAGGGCGCTGGGGTGGAAAGATGATGGTCCGTCAGCGATCCAGGCCCCTGGGCCGGCGCGCAAAGCGGCCCTTCGGCCGTGTCAGCAAGCGGCCCGAAGGGCCAGTGAGGGAGAGACGACTTGACCACGTTGGAGGACGCCAAAGTTACCCCGGTGGTGCTGGGAGGGGCTCGGGGTGGTCCTTCCGTCCCCACCCTCCGCACGGACCGCTATTGGGTCCAGCCGGTGGTGACGGTGACCGTCCTGACCGCATTCGTCGCCTACTCCAGCTGGGCGGCCTTCGTCAACAAGAACTACTACGTGGGCGCGGACATGCACCGCAATCTGATCTCGCCCTTCTATTCGCCCTGCCTGACCCAGAGTTGCGTGCCCGGGAGCCACCCCGGCACCGTCATCACCTGGTGGACCATCTCCCCGGCCCTGTTGATCCTCATCTTCCCCCTGGGCTTCCGCTTGACCTGCTACTACTACCGCAAGGCCTACTACCGCTCCTTCTGGCTGGCCCCGCCGGCCTGCGCGGTAGCCGACGCCCACGGCTCCTACAGCGGGGAGACGCGCTTCCCCCTGCTGCTGCAGAACATCCACCGGTACTTCTTCTACATCCTCCTGATCTTCAACACCATCCTGACCATCGACGCCGTGGTGGCGTTCCAGCAACCGGGCGTCGGCATCGGGATCAGCGTGGGGACCGTGGTGCTGCTGATCAACGCCTCCCTGCTGTGGCTGTACTCGATCAGCTGCCACGCCTGCCGTCACCTGTGCGGGGGGGGCGTCAAGCAGTTCTCCAGGTCGCCCATTCGCCACCGGGTGTGGAAGGCCCTCACCCCGCTCAACGCCCGGCACATGCTCTTCGCCTGGATGAGCCTGGTCTTCGTGGCCTTCACCGATCTCTACATCCGGCTGGTGGCCAGCGGGACCATCAGCGACTACGGATTCCATTTCTAAGGGGTATCGGACACATGGCTGAGTACGAGACCCACGACTTCGACGTCATCGTCGTCGGAGCGGGAGGAGCGGGACTGCGGGCGGCGATCGAGGCCCGTTCGCGAGGCCTGCGCACGGCGCTGGTGTGCAAGTCGTTGCTGGGCAAGGCCCACACCGTGATGGCCGAAGGCGGCGTGGCCGCGGCGTTGGGAAACGTCTACCCCGAGGACAACTGGAAGGTCCACTTCCGGGACACCATGCGGGGCGGCAAGATGCTGAACAACTGGCGCATGGCCCAACTCCACGCCCAGGAGGCGCCGGACAGGGTGCGCGAGCTCGAAGAATGGGGCGCCCTCTTCGACCGGACCGGGGACGGGCTGATCCTCCAGCGCGACTTCGGGGGTCACCGCTTCGCCCGGCTGGCCCACATCGGCGACCGCACCGGCCTCGAACTGATCCGGACCCTGCAGCAGAAGGCGGTGGCCGACGGGATCGAGGTCTTCATGGAAGTCAAGGTCCTCCGCCTCCTCCACGACGCCGACGGCGTGGTCTCCGGGGTGATCGGGTACTGGCGCCCGTCGGGTGAGTTCGTGGTGTTCAAGGCCAAGGCGGTGGTGATGGCCTCCGGCGGTGTGGGGAAGAGTTGGATGGTCACCTCCAACTCGTGGGAGTCGACCGGCGACGGGCACGCCATGTCCCTGTGGGCCGGCGCCGACCTCATCGACATGGAATTCGTGCAGTTCCACCCCACCGGGATGGTCTGGCCCCTGTCTGTACGCGGGATCCTGGTGACCGAAGGTGTGCGCGGCGACGGCGGCGTCCTCCGCAATTCGGAGGGCGACCGGTTCATGTTCGACTACATCCCCCCGATGTTCGCGGCGGAGACCGCCGACTCGGAGGACGAGGCCGACAAGTGGTACGACGACCATTCGGCCGGCCGCAGGCCGCCGGAGCTTCTCCCCCGGGACGAGGTGGCCCGTTCGATCAACAGCGAGGTGAAGGCGGGCCGGGGCAGCCCCCACGGCGGCGTGTTCCTCGACATCGCCTCGCGACGGACCGCCGAGGACATCCGCCGACGGCTCCCCTCGATGTACCACCAGTTCAAGGAGCTGGCCGGGGTGGACATCACGGTCGAGCCCATGGAAGTGGGACCGACCTGCCACTACATCATGGGGGGCGTCCGAGTGGACGCCGACTCGACGGCCACCACCGCGGCCGGACTGTTCGCCGCCGGCGAGGTAGCCGGCGGGATGCACGGAGCCAACCGACTGGGAGGCAACTCGCTGTCAGATCTCCTGGTCTTCGGTCAGAGGGCGGGTGTCGGGGCGGCCGAGTTCGCCTCAGACCGATCCGGCCCCGGCAGCCTCGACGAGGGCCAGATCGGCGCCACCATCGACGCCGCCGTGGCCCCGTTCTCCCGCGAGAAGGGCGAGAACCCCTACGACATCCAGCACGATCTGCAGGACACCATGCAGCAGCTGGTCGGCATCATCCGCACTGGTTCCGAGCTCGACGAGGCGCTCGGTCAGCTCGACGCGCTCGAGGAGCGCGCCAACCGGGTGGCGTTGAGCGGTGGCCGTCGCTACAACCCGGGCTGGAACCTGACCACGGATCTGGCCGCCATGCTGACTGTCTCCCGGTGCACCACTCTCGGTGCCCTCAACCGCAAGGAGAGCCGCGGCGGACACACCCGCGACGACTATCCGAAGGCGGTGGGCGAAATGGGTGCGCTCAATTTCGTCGTACGGCTCGCGGCGCAGGGGGGCGGGGCAGAAGGGGTCGGCAGCACCCCGTCGATCCGATCCATCACCGTCGATCCGGAACCGATCCGGGTCATGCCCGACGATCTCAATGACCTGCTCGAGGAGGCGAACTGATGGCCGAGGACCAGGTCGGCACCGGGGGCCCCGACGAGGTGACCATGCGTCTGTGGCGCGGCGACGAGACGGGCGGTTCGTTCACCGACTACGTGATGCCGTCCCAGGAGGGCGAGGTGGTGCTGGACGTCATCCACCGGGTGCAGGCCACCCGGGCCCCGGACCTGGCCTGCCGGTGGAACTGCAAGGCCGGCAAGTGCGGCTCCTGCTCGGCGGAGATCAACGGGCGTCCTGCGCTCATGTGCATGACCCGGATGGACTCGCTTCCTGCCGGTGAGGCGGTAACCGTGGCCCCCATGAGGACGTTCCCCATCCTGAGGGACCTGGTCACCGATGTCTCGTACAACTACGAGGTGGCCAAGCGGATCCCCCCGTTCGCACCCCGGGCGAAGACGGCCGACGAGGAAAAGGCGGGCGGCTACCGCATGCAGCAGATCGACGTCGAGCGGAGCCAGGAGTTCCGCAAGTGCATCGAGTGCTTCCTGTGCCAGGACGTCTGCCACGTCATCCGTGACCACGAAGAGAACAAGACGGCCTTCGCCGGCCCCCGGTTCTTCGCCCGGGCGGCCGAGCTGGAGATGCATCCCCTGGACGTCAACGACCGCCGCCAGCTCCTCCAGCAGGAGCAGGGCCTGGGCAAGTGCAACATCACCAAGTGCTGCACCGAGGTCTGTCCCGAGCACATCAAGATCACCGACAACGCCATCATCCCCCTGAAGGAGCGGGTGGTGGACGCCTCCTACGATCCGGTGGCGTGGCTCGGCCGGAAGATCCTCAAGCGCAACAAGCGGTCACCGGCCGAAGCGGCGGCCTCGTCGCCCGCCACCGGTCCTGCCGCCGTGCAGCCCCGGACGGGGACCAACGGCATCCCGGCGCCGGCGCCAGGCGCGACGGCCGCCGCCGCGCCTGGCGCCGGCGATCTTTCCGCAGGGTGACCCGGCCGGTCGGGAGGCAATCGTGGCCCGGTTCCTGAGCCCGGCGTGGGCCGAGGAGTTCAACGCCGCGCTGCAGGGGGTGAAGGTGCCCGGACCCGACCCCGATGCCGGGCTGGGCGCCATCGGGGGCACGTTCACCATGGTCCAGGAGGTCCACGGCACGCCCGACGGCGACGTCCGACTCACGCTGCGGGTCGACCAGGGTGCGCTGCACCTTCATCTGGAGCCACGGGACGGCGACGATCCGGTCAGCGGGGAACCACCTCGGTCGGACCCCGTCCCGACCGACGTCACCATCGTCCTGTCCTACGAGGACGCGGTGGCCATGTCGAAGGGCGAGCTGGCTCCGGCCGAAGCGCTGAACACGGGCCGGATCCGGGTACGGGGCGACCTTTCGGTGCTGGTGGCGGCGCAGGCGATGCTCGACGCCGCCAGGTCGGCGACGGTGACGATGCGGTCCACCACCACCTACTGAGCGGGGAGGGCGCCCACCCTGGCCACGGTGGCGGCCCGGTGGCGGGGCGGTGGATGGCGTGGCACGGTGGAACCGGGTCCTCGGGGGATCCTTGGAGGCAGAACGTGCAGGTACTGACCAGCCGGACCATCATCCACCCCACCGACCTCGACCGCTCCCTGGCCTTCTACGGGGAGGCACTCGACCTCCCGGTGGCCCGGGAGTTCGGGGAGGGACATGGCCGCGGTGTCGTCTTCTTCGCCGGAGCCGGGCTGATCGAGGTGGTGGGAGCGCGTCCACCGGCGGATCTGCAGCCATCAGCGGAGGCCGGGCCCGCGGGCCCAGCTCCGGTCCGACCCGGCCCCGGGATCACACTGTGGCTTCAGGTCCGGGCCATCGGTGCCGCCGTCGACGAGCTCGCGTCCCGGGGTGTACCCGTGGTCCGCCCGCCGACCCTCGAGCCCTGGGGGTTGATGGAGGCGTGGATCGACGACCCCGACGGGCTCCGCATCCATCTGGTGGAGGTGCCGGCGGACCATCCC
>DASZJN010000017.1:0-5744 GCA_035948045.1 Acidimicrobiales bacterium
GAGGGGGCGGGCAAGCCCCTCGACGCCGACCTGGTCCCCACCAACACGACCTTGACCGAGGGCGAGCAATTCGTCACCAGCCCCATCCCGGGCGACGTGTACCCGCCAGGGATACCGGTGGCCAGTGTGGTTTCGTCCAAGACCGGCACCACCGCCTCCCAGGAGTCCGTGGTGCTGAAGCCCTCGGCCGACCTGGCCCATCTGCGTTACGTGTCGGTCGTGTTGTGGGGGCCCTCCTCGTGAGGTCGGCCCGGTGAGCACGATCGGCCCGACGGCCGCCTGTCGCCTGGGGCGGGAGTCCGGGTGACGGCGCGGGACGTGGCCCGGGTGGGCCTGGTGGTGGCCGTCTTCGTCACGCTGCAGCAGACCCTGGTGCTCGACCTGCGGATCGGAGGGGTCCACCCCGACATCATGGTCCTGTTGCCCATCGTGGCCGGCATCGTGGGCGGCCCGGCGCGGGGGGCGTCGATGGGATTCGGGGCCGGGCTGGTGGCCGATCTCTTCCTCCCGACCCCCTTCGGCCTGTCCGCCCTGGTCGGGTGCCTGATCGGGTTCGGGGTGGGCGCGGCCACCCTGCCCCTGGACCGGACAGCGCCGTGGCTCCCGCCCTTCGCCGCCCTGGCCGGGAGCGCACTCTATGAGGTGATCTACGCCGTCCTCGGATCGGTGCTGGGCCAGCCCCAGATGCTGCACGTGGGCGTTGCGCAGATCGTGCTGGTGGTGTCGGTGGTCAACGCCGTCCTGGCCCTGCCGGCCCTCCGGGCGGTGGCCTGGTCGCTCCGTGACGTCTCGACCGAGGGAGTGCCCACATCGGCGGTCTCCTCGGGCGCTTCGCGGTGAGCGGGCCCCGGCGCGTACCTATCCGGTGGGGGAATTGCGATACTGGTCCCCCGTGAGCCGATCCCTGCGGCACCCCATCAAAGGTCCGCGGCACTATCCCCGTCCCGGGAAGGACCGGAGTCCCCAGCGGAAGCCGGCCCGGCAGCCCAAGCTCCATCAGAGCCGTTTCTCGGTCGGAGCCATGCTGGACGCACCGGACACCACGGCGGCCCGGCCAGGGCTCCGGCTCCGGGTCACCGGGCTGATCGTGGCCGGTCTCTTCGGCCTGTTGGGGCTGCGGCTGTGGACCCTTCAGGTGCTGCAGGCGCCCGCCGCCGCCCACGCGGTGAGTGCCAATCAGATCCGCGCCGTGGCGGTCGACCCCACCCGGGGCCTCATTCTGGACCGCTACGGGAATCCGCTGGTCAACAACGTCCCCATCGAGCAGATCACGTTGTCCCGAGTGGCCGCCCAGCAGCATCCCGACGTGGTCGGCAGGCTGGCCGCCCTCATCGGCCAGACCCCCGCCCAGATCAACGCCGCCATCCTCGACCCCCGGAACAGCATCTACAAACCGGTGCCCGTCCTCGCCAATGCCCCCCTCCAGGACATCCTCTACATCCGGGAGCACCAGGACGAGTTCCCCGGCGTGGCCTCGGTGGCGACCACCCAGCGCAACTACCCCCAACTGGAGATGTCAGGACCGGCGCAGAACGGGTATCCGGCAGCCCAGACCCTCGGCTATGTCTCGACCATCAACTCGGCCGAGCTCCAGTCCCGGGCGGCGCAGGGCTACCAGGCCGGCGACGCCTATGGCCAGTCCGGACTCGAGTACCAGTACGAGTCGGAGCTACGCGGCACCCCGGGCCAGCAGCAGTTGGAGGTGGACGCCAAGGGGCGGGTGGCCGGCACGCTCAAGTCGACCCCCGCCACACCGGGCGACAACGTGGTCACCAACCTCGACACCAACCTCCAGCAGGTGGCTGACAATGCCCTGGCCACCCAGATCAGGACCCTTCGCAACTCCTACGACAAATTCTGCAACAACAATTCCGGGTGCTATCCGGCGGCCACCGAGGGTGCCGTCGTGGTGATGAGCCCGCAAACGGGTGCGGTCTACGCCCTGTCGTCGTCTCCGACCTACAACCTGAAGGAGTGGGTGGGCGGCCTCAGCGCCGCCCAGAACGCCCAGTTGTTCGGTCCGGCCAGCATGGAGCCGACCCTCAACCGCACCATCCAGGGGGTCTACACGCCGGGGTCCACCTTCAAGCTCAACACCGCCACCGCCGCCCTCAACACCGGCCTCATCACGCCCAACTACTACTACGACGACACCGGGACCTTCACGATCCCCGGATGCCAGTACCACAGCACCACCTGCGTCTTCCACAACAGCAACGGCGACCCGGTCTTCAACGGCATCAGCATGTCCACCGCCATCACCGTGTCCAGTGACGACTTCTTCTACAACCTGGGCGCCATGTTCTACGACCAACGTTCGAACCCGGCCCTCGGGCAGACCCCCATCCAGGACCAGGCCGCCCAGTACAGCCTCGGCCAGCTGACGGGCATCGACCTGCCCCAAGAGGCGCAGGGCCGTGTGGACAGCCAGGCCGAGCGGGTCAAACTGCACACCGAGAAGCCGGGCGCCTTCCCCAACACCACCTGGTTCGCCGGGGACAATGTGGAGATGGCCTTCGGCCAGGGTGGCACCTACATCACCCCGATCGAGCAGGCGGTGGCCTATGCGACGTTCGCCAACGGCGGCACGCGGTACGCCCCCCGGGTGGCCGCGGCCATCGTGTCCCCCTCGGGCAAGGTGGTCAAGCAGTTCGCCCCCCAGGTCACCGGTCACGTGAACCTGCCCCCATCGACCTTCTCGACCCTGCTGACCGGGTTCGAGGGTGCCGTGAACAATCCCAACGGCACGGCCTACGGAGTCCCCGGCCTCGGCACCTTCCCCGGGGGCGTGGCCGGCAAGACGGGCACCGCCGACACGCAGCCCGGCAAGGAGCCCACGGCCTGGTTCGTGGGCTGGGGCCCGACGGCCAACCCGCAGTACGTCGTGGTCTGCGTGATCGACCAGGCCGGCTACGGGGTCACGGGTGCCGCCCCCGTGGTGGGCCAGATCTTCAACTACCTGGCTGCGCATCCGGTAACGGCCCCGGGCATTCCCCCTGATCCAACGGTCATCCAGAGCACGAAGCCGGTCGACCTCCCCACCTCCACCACCACGACGACGAGCACCACTACCCCCGGGGCGACGACCTCCACGTCCTCCCCGACCGGAGCCACCAGCACCGGGCCGTGAGGCCGATCGGTCCGGCTCGGCCCCGGCCGGGATTAGGATGACTCGGCAGATGGAGTGCCTCTGGCCACGGGTTGAGCCCCTCTTGTCCAAGGTCACCAAACCGGCTCGCTACATCGGGGGCGAGCTGGGCGCCCAGGCGCCCGAGCACCGACCGGGTGCAGTGTCGTGGCTGTTGATCTACCCCGACACCTATGAGATCGGCCTGCCCAACCAGGGCCTGCAGATCCTCTACGAGATCCTCAACGAGCGCTCCGACGCAGTGGCCGAGCGTGCCTATGCCCCGTGGGTGGACATGGAAGCCGCCATGCGGGCGGCCGGCCTACCCCTGTTCTCGCTCGAGAACCACCTGCCCGCGAGGGCCTTCGACGTCCTGGCCTTCAACCTCTCGGCCGAGCTCGTCTACACCAATGTCCTCAACCTGATCGACCTGTCCGAGGTGCCCGTCCACCGGTCCGCCCGAGCGGTCGGCGATCCGATCGTGGTGGCCGGCGGCCATTGCGCGTTCAATCCCGAGCCGCTGGCCGACTTCGTGGACTGCTTCGTCCTCGGAGACGGGGAGGAGGCAGTCAGCGAGATCAATGAGGTCATGGCGGGGGTCAAGGCAGGGGCCCCGATGGGGGACGACCAGGCGGGTGGCCTGACGGCGAGGGAGATGCTGTTGCGGGCGTTGTCCCAGGTGCCCGGGGTCTATGTCCCGTGGTGCTACGAGCCCTCCTACCAGCCCTGGGACGAGCCGGGCTCCGCCGCTCACGGGGACCACCCGGCGGTGGCCCGCCTGGCCGCCACCACGCCGCGCTTCCCCGAGACTCCGGAGCGGGTGGAGAAGCGGACCATCGCCGACCTCGGGCAGTGGCCCTATCCGCGCCAGCAGTTGGTGCCGCTCATCGAGGTGGTCCACGACCGCCTCAACGTCGAGCTGTTCCGGGGATGCACCCGGGGATGCCGGTTCTGCCAGGCGGGGATGATCACCCGGCCGGTGCGCGAGCGACCGGCCGACCAGGTCCGCACCATGGTCCGTGACGGCCTGGCCCGCACGGGGTATGACGAGGTCGCGCTGACCTCGCTGTCCAGCGCCGACTACTCCGGCATCGAAGAGACGGTGACCTCGATCATCGACGATCCCTCCTGCTCGGGCCAGGTGTCGGTCAGCCTGCCCAGCCTGCGGGTGGATGCCTTCACGGTGGGCACGGCCGCCCAGATCCAACGGGTTCGGCGGACCGGCCTGACCTTCGCCCCCGAGGGCGGGACGTGGCGCATGCGCCAGGTCATCAACAAGCTGATCCGCGAGGAGGATCTGTACGCGGCCGTGGACGCCGCGTTCAGCCAGGGTTGGAGGCGGGTCAAGCTCTACTTCCTCATCGGCCTCCCCACCGAGACCGATGAGGACACCCTGGGCATCGTGGAGCTGGCCAAGCAGTGCGTGGCCATCGGGCGCCGCTACCACAAGGGGGTGACGGTGACCGCCTCGGTGGGGGGCTTCGTCCCCAAGGTACAGACCCCGTTCCAGTGGTTCGGGCAGAACACGATCGAGGAGCTGAACCGCAAGGTCCGCCTGATCCGCGACGCCGCCCGGCCGGTCCGCGGCCTCACCATCCGGTGGCACGATCCCAAGGCCACCGCGGCCGAGGGCATCGTCAGCCGGGGCGATCGGCGGATGGGGCCGGTGATCGAGCAGGTGTGGCGGCGGGGCGGCACCTTCCAGGAGTGGACCGAGCACTTCGACCTCGAGCTGTGGACGGATGCCCTGGCCGACCAGGGGATGTCTCTCGAGGATGCCGTCTACCGCCACCGGAGCGAGCACGAGGCGCTGCCCTGGGACCACCTCTCGGCCGGGCTCCACCGAGACTTCCTGTGGCAGGCCGCCCTGGCCGCGGAGGAGCTGAGCGTCGAAGAGGTGTGTCACCGGGACCGCGACGAACACGAGGCCCTTCCTTGGGACCACATCTCGGCGGGTCTGCACCGCGACTTCCTCTGGGGGGACTGGCAGGACGCGCTGGCGAGCGTGGCGGTCGAGGACTGCCGCTGGACGCCGTGCTACGACTGCGGGGCCTGCACCGGATTCGGGTTGGAGCACGTCGTTGCCTCGCCGGTTCCCCCGGCCGGCGGGAGTCAGGGCACGGGGCAGGACCTCAGCGTGGGCGACCGCATTCCCGTCCGCCTGGTCAGCCGTGTTCCCTGACGGCCAGCGCCGAGTCCGACTGCGCTTCACCAAGCAGGGCAAGATCCGCTTCACCAGCCACCGCGACGTGGCTCGCATGTGGGAACGGGCATTGCGGCGGAGCCGGCTGCCCCTGGCCTACTCCCAGGGATTCGTTCCCCACCCCCTGGTGAGCTTCGGTCTGGCTCTCCCCACGGGATGCGAGTCTCGCGGCGAGTACCTCGACCTGCGCCTCGAAGCGGCCGGCCCGGGGGAGATCCCTGTTCCTGATCTGCCGGCAGCACTGAGCGAACTGTTGCCCGAGGGGATCGCCGTCGAGGCGGCGGCCCTGATCGGAGAAGCGGAGGGATCGCTCCAGCAGGAGGTAGCATCGTGTGATTGGGAGCTGGAGGTGCTCGGAGTGCGGGATGAGGAGCTGCAGGAGCGGGTAGCGAAGATGCTCGCCGCTCCAATGCT
>DASZJN010000018.1:0-2737 GCA_035948045.1 Acidimicrobiales bacterium
GATGCGGGCGCGCTCGACGTTGAGGATCTTCCCGCGGATGGGGAGGATGGCCTGGGTCCGCGGGTTGCGGGCGTCCTTGGCCGAACCCCCCGCAGAGTTCCCCTCGACGATGAACAGCTCGCTCTCTCGAGGGTCACGCGACGAGCAGTCGACCAGCTTGCCCGGCAGTCCGGCGCCATCCAGCGAGGACTTGCGCCGGGTCAGGTCCCGGGCCGAGCGTGCCGCCACCCGGGCCCGGGCGGCCAGTAGGCCCTTCTGGATGATCTGTCCGCCCTCGCGGGGGTTCTCCTCGAACCATTCGGCGAGCTTCTCGTTGGTCGCCCGTTCCACCAACGAACGCACCGGGACGTTGCCCAGCTTGGCCTTGGTCTGGCCTTCGAACTGCGGATCCTGCAGGCGTACCGAGATGATGGCGGTCAAGCCCTCGCGGATATCCTCGCCGAGCAGGTTGTCGTCCTTCTCCTTGAGGGCGCCGCGGGCCCGGGCGTACTTGTTGGCCACGTTGGTCAACGACTTCTTGAAGCCCTCTTCGTGCATGCCCCCGTCGATGGTGGAGATCCCGTTGGCAAAGGAATGGATGCTCTCGTAGAAGCCGGTGTTCCACTGGAGGGCGATCTCCACCTCCATCGTCTCCTCCTGCTGCTCGAGCGAGGCGACCTTGCGGAACAGCGCCTCCTTCGAGGCGTTCAGGTGGCGGACGTAGTCGATGATCCCGTCCTTGTACTTGAACGTCTGAGGCGGCCTGGCCTCGGGCCGTTCGTCGACGAAGCGGATCTCGAGCCCTTTGTTGAGGAAGGCCATGACCTGCAGTCGTTCGACGACGGTCTGGGCCCGGAACTCGACCTCCTCGAAGATGGTCGGGTCCGGCCAGAAGGTCACGGTGGTACCGGTCCTTCCCCTGGGTGCCCGGCCCGTGATCTCGAGCTTTCCGGTGGGCTTTCCTCCGTCGACGAACTCCAGCACGTGGTGTTCGCCGTCGCGGTCGATCTCGAGCACCAACCGCCTCGAGAGGGCGTTGACGACGGAGACGCCGACCCCGTGCAGGCCGCCGGACACCTTGTACCCTCCCCCTTCCCCGAACTTTCCCCCGGCGTGGAGCACCGTCAGCACGATTTCGGCGGCCGACTTCCCTTTGTGCTCCTTCATCGGGCCGGTGGGGATGCCCCTTCCGTCGTCGGCCACCCGCAGGCCCCCGTCGGCCAGCAGGGTGACATCGATCTGCGAGCAGAACCCGGCCATGGCCTCGTCCACCGCGTTGTCGACGACCTCCCACACCAGGTGGTGCAACCCGGTCGGTCCCGTCGATCCGATGTACATCCCCGGTCGCTTCCGGACCGGGTCCAATCCCTCCAGAACAGTGATGTCTTCGGCGTTGTAGGTGGGTTCCCCCACCGTCGGCTCGTTCTCTGTCTTCAGCGCCACAGGCGCGCCCTTTCCAACATCGTTTGACTAAGCGGGAACCGGTGCAACGGGGCTGTCAGCTGGGCGACTGGCGCTTTGTGCCGACGGCGGCGGTCCCCCGATTCCAAGACCCCAGTCTAGTCGCCGGGTGTGACCCATATGACCGATGGTCGCGGTGTCGCCGGACCGGATTACCGGCGGACCCGGACCTCCAGCCGGAGGGGTCGGGTCATGCCGGTGCGCTCGGCCACGAGGTCGAGAAGATCCTCACCCAGGTGCCGCACCTGGGTGGCCCAGGCGGGTCGGTCGACGCTCACCACCAAGCTTTCGTGGTCGAGCCTGACGGGCTGCACGTGCTCGGCCATGGCCGGCCCGACGATCTCCGGCCAATGGGCGAAGAGCCGGCCGAGGCCTCGCGAGTCCCGCATGCCCAGCTTCTTCGATACCTCCTCCAGCGAGGCGTCGAGCGGCCGCGGCCCGACGTCTCGTCCGTAGGGATCGGTGTCCACTACGCCGGACCCCTCGCACCGGCGGTGGCCACGTGGCCGCCGGCCTCCAGTTGGTAGATCTTGGCCGCCGACACTTCGACAGGAGCGGGAAGGGCCGTCGTCAGCAAGGCTTGACCGGGGGGCAATCCGGCCAGCAGGGCCTTGGCCCGGAACGGATCCAGCTCGGAGAACACATCGTCGAGCAGCAGCACCGGTGGTGAGCCCAAGCGCTCCGTGGCGAGCTGGTGGGCCGCCAGGCGCAGGGCCAGGGCCAGTGACCGCTGCTCACCTTGTGAGGCGTGGGTGCGGCCCGGAAGGCCGCCCAACGAGAGGTCGAGGTCATCCCGGTGGGGCCCGACGGACGACACGCCCCGCTCGACGTCCGTCCTGCGTGCCTCGGCCAGGGCGTCGATGAGCCGGCCCGACCACGAGCGTCGGTAGTCGAGCCCGACCGGGGTGTCCTGGCCCGCCAGCCGTGCGTAGTGGGCGGCGGCGATGGGCACCAGCTCCTGCACCAGCGCCTCGCGGGCCTCGACCAATGCCGTCCCCGACGTGTCCAGTCGCGTGTCCCACACGTCGAGGGTGGCGGCCACCTCCGGGGTGAGCCGCCGGCCGGCGCTCCGGAGGAGGGCCGACCGGTGGCGCAGGATCTTGTCGACCTCGTCGGTGGAGTGAGCGGCTTTGGGGTCCACCACCGCCAGGGTCTCATCGAGGAATCGGCGCCGGTCCGTCGGTCCGGCCCGGACCACCCCGATGTCCTCGGGCGAGAACACGGTGGTCCGGATTGCTTCGTGCAACTCAACGCGTCTCCGGACATTGTGGCGGTTGAGCATGGTGCGTGACCGTCC
>DASZJN010000019.1:0-4618 GCA_035948045.1 Acidimicrobiales bacterium
CGCCTGGCCCGGGCCATGGTGCTCGACAACGTGACGCGCCCGTTGGCGCAACTGGTGGCCTCACCGCTGGTTCGAGGGGACGAGTCGCTCACCGGGCTCGAGGCGCCGGTCATCTTCGCCGCCAATCACGCCAGCCACGCCGACACTCCTCTCCTGTTGAGCTGCCTCCCCCTCCGCTTCCGCCACCGCACCGTGGTGGCCGCGGCCGCCGACTACTTCTTCGATCGCCGATGGAAGGCCGACGCCTGGTCGTTCCTCCTGGCCGCCATCCCCATCGAGCGGACCAAGGTGAATCGGAGCTCCGCCGATCTGGCCGCCGGTCTGTTGGCCGACGACTGGAACCTGGTGATCTTCCCCGAGGGGGGTCGATCGCCGGACGGTTGGGCGCAGGCCTTCCGAGGGGGTGCCGCCTACCTGGCGGCGCGCACCGGCCGCCCGGTGGTGCCGGTCCACCTCGACGGAACTCGGCACATCCTCCCCAAGGGGCGCCGCGGGCTCCACCGGACCCGCACGACCGTGACCTTCGGCACCCCGTTGTGGCCGGACGAAGGCGAGGATGCCCGTCGGTTCGGCGTGCGCATCGAGGCGGCTGTGGCCACCATGGCCAACGAGGCCAGTTCCGACTGGTGGACGGCCCGCAAGGAGGCTTCCGCCGGCACCACCCCGCGGCTCCAGGGGCCAGAAGCGGCCCCGTGGCGTCGCTCGTGGACGCTCTCGGCGGCACCGGACCGGAGGGAGACCGACGCCGGGGTCGACTGGCCGCGGCGGCGTAGTTGACGACGACCCGACGGACCCGGTAGCCGGATACGGCGACACCAGGGCACCCGGCCGGCTCGAGCGTGGCGGCGCTCGGCAGGCAGATGCGTCCTCAGGGACGGCGGCCGCGGAACCAACGCACGACGCGGGGCCGGCCGGACCGCTCAACCGCGGCCATGCGCTCGCCGCGCAGGGCAAGCTCGTCGGCATCGTCCAACGGTTCGAGCGCCACCGGCCCATCCGACGTCGACAGGGCCCACCCCAACAACAGATCGGCCAGGCTCGTGTTCCGCGCCAGGACCGGGCCGTGCAGGTACGTGCCGAACACGCGGCTGGACCATGCCCCTTCGGTCCCGTCTCCCCCACCGTTCCCCACGCCGGTGACCACCTGGGCCACGGGACGCGCCTCGGGACCGATGGTCGTCACCCCGCTGTGGTTCTCGAACCCGATGAGCGGGGGCAGCGGTTGGTCAGCGGCTCGCCGGGGAGCGTAGGGAGTGGGCATGGCCACCAAATCCCCGACGGCGCGCCGGCCGGGGCCCTTGTGGGTGGTGACGTCGAGTAAATCGAGGCCCTGGTGGGACCGGTCGACGCTGTCCGGGAAGCTGTGCCCGAGCAATTGGAATCCGGCGCATACGCCGAGCACCACGGATCCCTGCCCCGCCGCCCGCTGCAGCGTGCCGTCGGCCCGTAGTGCCTTGGCCGCCGTGATGCCCGGTCCGTCCTCGCCGCCGCCGATGCAGTAGATGTCTGCGGTGGGAAGTGGCCGCCCCGAGTTGGCCTGGATGAGTTGGACACCGATGCCGCGCCAGGACGCACGGCGCGCCAGCACCAGGCCGTTGCCTCCGTCGCCATAGGTTCCCAGGAGATCGGGATAGACCACGGCGATGGTGAGCGACGAGTCGGCGCCTGGGATACTCACATCCGCTTCCTGAAGTCGGCGAAGGCGGTGTAGTTGCCGAGGAAGTCGATGCCCCCATCGGAAGCCGGCCCGGAATCGAACCCGCCGCGGCTGCCCATGTCGATGGCCCGATCGACCGCGGCCAGGGGATCCGGCACCACCTTGCACGGTACTTCCGCGTAGTGGAGTCGCACGGCCAGGTCGAGACGACGGTCCCCGGTGGCCGTCACCGAGCGACCGGCCAACCGCTCGAAGGGGACGTCCCACAGCCAACTGGTATCGAGCCCGTCGGCGATCCGGGCGTTGATCGAGAGCACGACCGGGCTGTCGGCGGGCCTGGACTCGTCGAGCAGGTCGAAGATGGCCGCCCAGCCCGCCGGGTTTTTGGCCAGCAGTAGGCGCACGGGATGGCCGTTGCGCATGGAGAAGGCAAACCGCCCCTGCACCTGGTCGAGGGTGGCTATCCGGTCGAGCACGGCAGGCAGTGACAATTGCGGGCCAGGACCAGCCGGAGTCCCGTCGTCGGTCATGCACGGCGCGGCCACGGCCACCATGGCGGCGTTGGCCCGGTTGAACTGGCCCGGCAGGCCGATGGCCACGGAGTGGCGGGACCCGTCCGCCGTGACCAGGACGGATCCCTCGAGCCAGGCGTCGCAGCGGGGACGGGCCAAGTCGCACCCGTCGCACGACCAGGACCCCTTGTCCTCGAATACGATCCGGCCGCCACAGGCCGGGCACCCCACCGCGTCGTTGCGCCACACCTGGCCGGCCCCCACCCAGCGCACGTCCGGCGCGGCCAGGGCGGCCCACGCCACCATGGGGTCGTCGGCGTTCGCCACCACCACGGTCCCGGGCCCGGTCCGGCCCGATGGCGAGTGCAAGCCCTCCATGGCCGTGCGCCACCGCTCGGCCAGCATCCGTACCTCGGAGATCCGGTCCAGTTGGTCTCGTGACAGGTTGAGCAGGACCACCACTCGCGGATGGGTGTCCTCGATGACCCGGCCCAGATAGCCCTCGTCGACCTCGAGGACGGCGGTGGGCGACCCGAATGACTCGACCATGGCGGCCACATGACCGGCCGGCATGTTGGCCCCGGTGTCGTTGGAGGCGATCGGCTTGCCTCCGTCATCGGACAGAGCCGCGACCAGCATCCGGGTCGTCGTGGTCTTACCGTTGGTCCCGCTGACCAGGGCCACGCGCCTACCGGTGGCCAGGGTGGCGAGCAGCGCGGGGTCGAGAGCCAGCCCCACCCGCCCTCCGGCCACAGTGCCACTCCCTCGCCCGAGGGCCCGCGACAACCAGTTGGAGACCTTGAGCGCCTTCACCGCCACCGAGGCGCGCGCCGGCAGCACCCGGGGCGGCGAGGATGTCGGAGCCGTCACGCCGGGGGCTGGGTGCGGGCCAAGTCCGTCTCACTGGGGATCCGCTCCAGGTGTGCCTCCTCGGGCAGGAGCCCGGAGATCGCCGACATCAGCGCGGTGGTGTCGGCCACCGGATCCTCGAGCGCCAGCGGGACCGGCGGGCCGATGCTGACCGTCACCTTGGGGGGATGCTGCAACGCGGTCATGTTGGGAATCCTCGATGAGCGGGGCCAGACCTGCTCGGTCCCCCAGAGGCCGATCGGTATGACCGGGGCACCGGTCTGATCGGCCAGCCGGGCCGTTCCGGTCCGTCCCTTCAGGACCGGGTCGAAGAATTCGGCACCCCGCGGAATGGTCCCCTGGGGAAGCACGATGACCACTTCGCCCGCTCGTAGGGAGGCCGCGGCCTGACGCATCGGATCAGACGACTTGCTTCCCCTCTCGACCGGGATGCCACCTAGGGACCGGGCCAGACGGCCGACGACCGGTGCGTCGAACACCTCCTGCTTGGCCAGGAAGCGCACCGGGCGATCGAGGCGGGCCGCCACCAGTCCGATGGCGGCCACGTCGAAATAGCTCCGGTGGTTCGAGGCGAGCAGCACCGGGCCGGTGGCGGGGATGTTCTCCATGCCGCTGATGGTGAATCGGGCGTAGGGGAAGCATTCGGGCCGGAAGAGCAGTCGGGCCAGGTGGTACGGCTCCAACCCGACGAAGGAGGGGACGCCCGGGGGACGGTCCCAGTGCTCGAGCGGCCACCGTCTGAGCAGGGCCACGGCGGCCAGCCGGGGGTCGGCGTTCAAGGGGTGGGGATGCCCGACAGCCAGGAGCAGCGGCAGGTCGAACACGCTGTCCGAGTAGGCATGGGAGGCGGCGAGGGAGATGCCGTGGTCGGCCGCCCACCTGGCCACCGCGGTCTGCTTTCCGACGCCCCAGACGAAGGCGCCGTCGAGCCGCCCGGTGTAGCGGCCTCCCTCTTCGGCGTAGCGGGTGGCGACCAGGGCATCGAATCCGAGGGCACTGGCCAGCGGTTCCACCATGTCCATCGGCGAGGTCGTGGCCAACACCAGCTCCAACCCATTGGCCTTGTGGGCCGCCAGCGCCTCGAGGGCCCACGGCTGGACCAGGTCCACCAGGGACTCCACCGCCCGCTTGCCGGCCCGTCGGGTGGCATCGGCGGACCGGTTCCGCATGACCCAGGCTGCGGCCCGGGCCAACCCGATGAAGGGCACCGTTTCACCGAAGCGGTCGTAGAAGCCGTACACGAGGCGATCGCCGGGCAGGTGACGTCCCGGGGACAGCACGCCTTCGGCCTCCATGGCCTGCTGGAACACCGGTCCGCTGGCCGACCGGAGCAGGGTTCGGTCGAGATCGACGAACACAGCACCGGGAGCAGTGGACATACCCGTACGCTACCGCCGACCGGTAGCCCGGAGTAGTGCCTGAATGGCGCCGACGTGGCATCCGATGCTCGAGATCCAGAGCCTCCGCACGAAATGAAACCCCGTACGCGGCAAAGGGACCGCCAGGGGGGGATAGGCAGTCCCTTTGCACTGACAACAAGGATTAGGAGGGGGATTCCTTACATCCTGTGGTCTGGATT
>DASZJN010000020.1:0-8701 GCA_035948045.1 Acidimicrobiales bacterium
CGTTACGGGATCCCGGTACTGCAGCCGCCGGTGCGCAAGTCGATCCGGTTCGCGGAGGCTCCGGCGCGCGGGAAGTCGATCCTCCAACATGCTCCGGCCTCACCCGGGGCCCTCGCCTATCGCCAACTGGCCCGGACGCTGCTCGAGTCGAGCGTCGTCGCCGGACGCGTCGGCTAGCCGGTTGGACCGTGGCCGAGGGACCCGACCCCCTGGGAAAACGGGCGCTGTACTGGATGCCGGTCGAGGCTCAGGTCGCACCGCTAGGCGAGCACGACGTCGCGGTGGGCCCTGCGGTGGGTAGCGGGCCCACACCGTCCCCATCCTCCAAGCGGCGCGCCCGGCCCACCGGCAAGCACGCGCTGTTCTCGGCGGCAACTCCGGCCAGTGAGCACGACGAGCCGACGTCGTCTGCCGTCACGACTGATCCGCTCCCACCGCGGGGAGCCTTCGTGGTGACCTGTTCGTCGTGTGGATCGGTGAGCCGGGTGGGCATCTTCGACTTCGTGCTGCTCCAGCTCCCGGTGGGCTTCTGGCTGCCCCGGCGCACCTTCGATCGGTGGATGACCTGTCCAGCGTGCCGCCGGCGGTCCTGGACGAGCGTGACGCTGGCGCGCTGAGCGAGGAGCGACCGTGCTGACAGGAGCCATCCGGTACGTCCGGGCCGGCTCAGCCAGTTGGGGTCGGCGGGGCCGCCTCGTCGCTGGGGTCGAGCGGTCCGGGAAAGGCCGCCTCGGCTCGTTCGGTGAGGGCGGCGAACTGCTTCCGCACGATCACGATGGTGGCGATGATCACGATGACAGCCACCCCGAGCAGGACGAGGCCGACCGGCCCGGCGATCTTGCTGATGCGGTTCCCGAACCAATAGGCGCCGAAGGTGAACACCGCGCACCAGATGATCCCTCCGGAGGCATTGAAGGCCAGAAAACGTCGGTAGTGCATCTTGTTCAACCCGGCCAAAAAGGCCGCGTACGTGCGCAGGACCGACACGAACCGGCCGAAGAAGACGACCTTGCCGCCGTGGCGAAGGAACATGTAGCGGGCGACCTTCAGCTTGGGCACGTCCAACCGGACATAGTGCCCGTAGCGCCGCAGCAGCGGATAGCCGCCCTTGTCGCCGATCCAGTAGCCGCAGGTGTCGCCAATGATCGCTCCCGCTGACCCGACCAGGAAGATCACCTCGGGTGAGAGGCGATGGGTGGCCCCGGCGTAGGTGGCGGCGACGATGAGCGCGGTCTCCCCGGGCAGCGGTATGCCGAAGCTCTCGAGTGCGATCAGCAGGAACACGGCCAGGTACCCGTAGCTGGTGATCAGGTGATGGATGCTCATCTCTGTGGCTTGCTCCGCACGATGCCGCGTCCCTCGACCCGTCAGTCGTCGATCACATAGAACCGAGCCGGCTCTTTTCCCTCACGCCGGATGCGCTCGTGCAACTCGAGCAGCACGCAGTGGGCCAGGGTCTCGCCGTTCGCCGAGCGCTGCATGAACGGTTGGATCTCATCCCACGGCCGCGACCACCGCAACTCCAGAGTGATGTCCCATGCGGTGGACCCCGGATGCTTGGTGATGACCTGCTCGATCTCGTCGAGCCGATCCGCGTGGTGGGCGATGATCTCCTCGAGCCGGCTCTGGAGATCGGAGAAGCGGTATTCGTGGGCCGGCAGGACCTCCTCGGTGCCCAGGTTCTGGAGCTTCAGCAGGGACTCGAGATAGTCGCCCAGGGGATTCGAAGGTTGCTGGGTGTGAACCGAGATGTTGGGGGTGATGCGGGGGAGGACGTGATCTCCCGAAATGAGCAACTTCCGGTCCTCGCTGTAGAAGCAGACGTGTCCCGGCGAGTGGCCTGGGGTCCAGATGGTGCGCAGCGACCATCCGGGCAGGTCGATGTCCTTTCCGTCCTCGAAGAACACATCGGGGACGGCCATCGTGACCATCGACTTCATGGCCATGGAGGCGAAGGCCAGGTCCGGGAGCTTCTCCTCGGGCACCCCCGAATCCGCCAACAGGCGGAACATGTCGTCGATGAGCTGGTCACTGTCGCCATAGCGGGACTCCAACATCACGGCATCCGCCCGGTGCAGGCCGATCCAGCCACCCGATGCCTCCCGAACCCTGCCGGCCAGTCCGTAGTGATCCGGATGGATGTGGGTGACCATCACCGCCCGGACGTCCGAGATGCTTCCCCCGGCGGCCTCCAATCCATCGTTCAGCGCCGTCCAAGCCGCGTCCGTGTTCCAGCCGGCGTCGACCAGGGCCACGCCACCACCGCGCAGTTCGAGGGCATACACGAGGACATACCGGAGCGGGTTGTTGGGGATCGGCACTGGAATCGACCACAGTCCCGGTCGAACTTGTTCGACCGGTGGGAGGACATTGCGATCCCATGCGTCCTTCTGCAATGTCCCGGTGACGACGACCACGACAGGCACGGTACACGGCTCGGGGGATGCGGCCGGTTCACGGTGGCAAGGCGGCTCAGGGCCCGGATCGGCCAACCCGCCATGCCGCAAATCCTTGAACTGGGAGGTGCGAGTGCCTACCATGCTCCCAGCGACAGGGCCTGGGGGGTTGGTGATGCGTCACGGAATCCGGGTCGGACACGGGTCACGGTCGGTCTGCTGGCGCGAAGCCTTCGTCCCGCTGCACGCCGTCGGCGTACAGGATCCGACCCGACTCAACGTGGTCCCGACGGGAGCGGCATGGTAGTCGAGCGAGCAGAACTGGCTCCGGCAATAAAGTTCTCGCACTGGCGCCGTCGATGGATCCAGCTGGTCGCGTCCTCGTCCGACGCCTTCCTCGAGGTGGACGGCTCCGGCACGGTCCTCGAGTGGAACCCACGTGCGGAAGAGCTGTTCGGATGGGGGCGCGACGAGGTGGTCGGACGTCCGGTGTCCGAAACATTGCTGCCCTCAGGAGTCAGTGCCTCTCCCTTCTCACCTGCGACCGCCGCCGGTGGCAACGGCGCCGCCCGCCCGGCGCCGAGGCCCGGCGCTGAGGGTCACCAACGGTTCGAGCTCGTCGACCGAGCGGGTCACACCCTCTGCGCCGAGGGAGAGCTGTTCGCCTCCGGATTCGGGTCCGGCCGGCGTGTGGGCGGGTTCATCCGTCCACCCGTCGAGCAGGGTTTCATCGAGGCCAGGCCAGCTCGCGCCGACCTGCATGACGCCTTGACCGGTCTGCCCAATCGGGCACTGTTCAGCAATCATTTGGCCCGTTGCGTCGCCACAGGAACGCCGCCGGGCTCGGTGGCGGTCGTCCTCCTCGATCTTGACCGGTTCAAGGCCATCAACAACACCATGGGCCACGACGCCGGCGACTGCCTCCTGGTGGCGGTGGCCGAGCGGTTGAGACGTGTCGCCGGGGACGCCGAGCTCATCGCCCGCTTCGGGGGCGACGAGTTCCTGGCGCTGTTCCACCGCGCCGGCGGTGATGCCGAGGCCATGGCGTCAGCCTTCGTCGAACGCGCCCGTGCCTCGTTGGCGGAGCCCTTCGACGTGGAGGGTGGCGAGGTCTTCCTCGACGAGTCGTTCGGCGTCGCGCTCAACACATTCGGCGTGGACGACCCCGCCGAGTTGTTGTCCAACGCCGAAGCTGCCATGTATCAGGCCAAGTACCGCGGCGGTTCGATGGCCGAGACCTTCGGGGAGTCGATGCGCATCGAGGTCCTCGATCGCATGACCACCGAGCATTCGCTGCACCGCGCCCTCGAGCGCAGCGAGCTCATGCTCCACTACCAACCGGTGGTGGAGATCGAGGGTGTGGCCACGGTGGGGTTGGAGGCCCTCGTGCGGTGGCAGCATCCCGACCAGGGGCTGGTAGCTCCCTACCGGTTCATCCCGGTCGCCGAGGAGAGCGGGCTGATCATCCCCATCGGCGCCTGGGTACTCGAGCAGGCGTGCCACCAGCTCGCTGATTGGCATCGGGGCAAGGAGGGCCCCAGGGGCTCGATCGAAGTCAATCTGTCCGCTCGGCAGATCGACGATCCGCTCATCGTCAGCACCGTGGAGGCGATCCTGTCCCGCACCGGGTTACCGCCCGAGCACCTGACGCTCGAGATAACGGAGAGCGCCCTCATGAGGGACGCATCCTCGGCCCTGGGAGTCCTCCGGGCGCTCAAGGAGGTCGGCGTGGTGCTGGCCATCGACGACTTCGGGACCGGATACTCGTCCCTGAGCTACCTGCAGCGCTTTCCCTTGGACATCTTGAAAGTGGACCGTTCCTTCGTCGAGGAGCTGGGCCTCAACGGCGAGAGCGAGAAGATCGTCTCGGCAGTGGTCAGTCTGGCCCACGCCCTCGGGCTGAAGGTGGTGGCCGAAGGCGTGGAGACCGCCCAGCAGTTGGAGGTCCTCCGCTCCTTCCACTGCGACTTCGCTCAGGGCTTCCTCTTCTCGGCGCCCCTGCCGGCAGCCGACATCGTGGCATCGTTCGGCCTCCCGATCAGCGCCTGACCTCCCCGCCGTCTGGAGACCGGGCCCTCTGGCGCCTCTGTGGCCGCGAACCAGGCCGTCGCCGGTCCCGTCAGTCGACCGCCGGGTCAGTCGGGACGGCGGGATTTGAACCCGCGACCTCCTGCTCCCAAAGCAGGCGCGCTGCCAAGCTGCGCTACGTCCCGTTTGTGTCTGTGAACCAGCCCTTCGTCGTGGCTAGGTCGGTGCCGAGCAGGCCCATTCTCGCAGCGATCCGACCGATGCCCCGTCGGCCGACCACCTGACCGAGCCCGGAGGGCCGATTTCTGTGGACACCATCACCGCACAGAGCGTAGGCGACCCGCAGACCCCCAACCCGGGATAGCGTCACGCCGATGCCGACCGTCCGCGTAGCCGTGTTCGACCTCGGCAGCAGCTCATTCCACCTCATGGTGGTCGACGCCACCCGTGACGGCGTGCTGATCCCGGTGCTCCGTCGCCGCTCCTTTCTCCACCTGGGCACCGAGGTGGCCCGGACCGGGGGGGTGCCGGCCGACCGGGCTGCCTCCGCCGTCCGCACCTGTCGCCGCCTCCGCGTGGCCGCCGACGATGCCGGGGCCGACGTGGTGGTGGCTCTGGCCACTGCCGCGCTACGCGACGCGGCGAACGGCTCGCGCCTGATCGCCCGGCTCGAGCAGGTACTCGACAGCTCGATCACTCTCCTGACCGGTGAGGAAGAGGCCAGGCTGTGCTTCTTGGGGCAGCGCGCTGGCGTCTGGGTCGGAGCGGACCCGGTCCTCGGCCTCGACCTCGGAGGGGGCAGCCTCGAGGCGGGCATCGGCACCATCGATGAGATCTCGGCCGTCACCAGCGTGCCCCTGGGCACGGCCCGGCTCCGAGGGGAGCTGGGCACCGGTGAGATGCTGACACGGTCAGACAGGGTGGCGGTCACCGAGACGGCGCTGGCCCGGGCGGAACCGATCCGCGCCATGCTGGCACGACATCCCCGAGCGGGGGCCAGGGTGATCGCCAGCGGTGGAACGGTCCGGGCCCTGGCCCGTCTGGCCATGGGCCTGCATCGTCCCCTGACCGCATCGGGTTCCGTGTCCTCGCTACAGGTCAATCAGGTCGAGCTCCCCGCCGGTCAACTGCACCAGCTGGCCGACCGCCTGGCCACGCTCGACCTCGACGCCCGACTGGCCCTGCCCGGCGTACAGGCCCGGCGGGCGCCGCTACTGCCGATCGGAGCGGTGGTGCTCTCGACCCTGGTAGAGACCCTCGGGCTCCAGCGCCTGGTCGTGAGCGAGTGGGGACTCCGAGAGGGCGCCGTCATCGGCGCCCTCTCGCTTCCGGCCGACCGCCGATCCGTACCGGACCAGCACCGGGTCCCACCTGGAGTGGGAGCCGCAGACCCGAGGTGACGGTCCTGGCGGTGTGCTCAGGCCTTCTTGCCGAGGATCCTGTTCATACCGGTTCCGCAGGTCGGGCACTTCCCCTTGGCCGACCTGCGGCCGTTGGCCATCTCGACTTCCTCCCCCTCGAACTGCCGCTTCTCACGGCACTTCACGCAATATCCCTCATACGACGCCATGGTTCCTCCTCATGATTCGGATGGCCGGCGTCCGGTGATCGGGGTCGGCATCCGGTGATCGGATGGACCGAACGTATCGGTCCGGACGCCTGGAGGGGGGGATAGCACCCTCAAATGCTAACTATAGTTAGCACGAGCGACAGGTTCCGGCCGGGCGCCGGCCAAGCTCAGCGGTCCCCGGGGGCGGTGGGACCGTGGGCCGGGGAGATGCTGGCCATCATCCTCTCGATGTCCTCGGCGGGCAGCGGCGGGCTGAAGAAGTACCCCTGCGCCGTGTTGCAACCTCGCTGCAGCAGCACCCGACTCTGCAGGGAGGTCTCCACCCCTTCGGCCACGCAGTCCAGGCCCAGACGGTCGGCCATCGAGATGATGGCCGCCACCAGCGAGTTGTTGTCGCCGTCCGGTCCGAGGACCTGCACGAACGACTGGTCGATCTTGAGGGTGCTGACGGGAAACGACCCGATCCGGCTCAGCGAGGAGTTGCCGGTGCCGAAGTCGTCGATCGTGAATCGAACCCCCAGGCGCCGGAGCCGCTCGATGTTGGCCTTGGCCGGCCCCGTCTTGTCCAGTACCACACGCTCGGTGATCTCGAGCTCGAGCAGAGAGGGGTCGATGCCGGTCTCCTCGAGTGCCCGGTCGATATTGGCGAAGAGATCAGGATTGGACAGGTCACGCGACGCCAGGTTCACCGACAGCCGCAAGGGGGCCAGCCCGCGGTCGAGCCAGGCACGGGCCTGCCGGCAGGTCTCCTCCAGGACCCAGGTGTCGAGGGCCACGATGATGTCGCTCTTCTCCGCCATGGAGATGAACGAGGCCGGTTCGAGGGTCCCGTGGGTGGGGTGATGCCAGCGCACCAGGGCCTCGACCCCGACCACCTCGGCCGTCCGGAGGTCGATGTACGGCTGGTAGAGGATGAAGAACTCGTCGTGTTCGAGGGCGTGGACGAGGTCGGTGTACAAGGTGCGCTGGTCGATGGCCAAGCGGCCCTGGTCGGAGTCGACCATGGAGCCCGAGTACATCTGGAACGCGTTTCGACCCCGGGCCTTGGCCCGGTACATGGCCTCGTCGGCTCGACTCAGGAGCTCGTCGTAGGTGTCACCGTGGTCCGGGGCCATGGCGATGCCGATCGAGGCAGAGGTCTCCACCTCCTGACCGAACACGAGGAATGGCGCGCTCATCGCCTCAAGTGAACGCTGCGCCAGCTGGTCGATGGCCAGCTGGTCGGACAGTCCGGGGAGCAGGATGGCGAACTCGTCGCCGCCCACCCGGGCCACCGTGTCCTGTTCTCGGACGGTGTCCACCAGCCGATAGCTGACCTGTTGGATGAGGTCGTCCCCGGCTGCGTGGCCGAGTGTGTCATTGACCGACTTGAGGTGATCGAGGTCAACGAAGAACATGCACACCGGCTCCCCGACGCGGCGAGATCTGACCAGCTCCTGCTCGACGCGGTCTTCGAACAGGCGACGATTGGGGAGTCCGGTCAAGGCATCGTGCCAGGCCATATGCGAGACCTTTTCGATCAGCCCGAGGTTCTGCAGGGCAGTGGCGGCCTGATCGGCGAGCCCGGACAGGCGCTCGTGGAGATCGGCGTCCCGGATCGAGGCGAGGGGCGTTTCCGCTCCGAAGTTGGCGGCGATGACCCCGAGGAATTCGCCGGCGGCGAACAGTGGAGCCACCACCGAGGCCGCCGTCTGTGACCGATCCATGAGACTGAGGAGCAGGGGGTCGTCCGTCGTCTCGTCGAGGACGATGACCTCCCGTTGATTGATCAGGCGATCGATGAGGGAGAGGTCGGCGGGGACGACCAGGGGATCGCTCGCCTCTCCGACCTGGCGGCGGTGGGGGGCCTCCGCCGCTGCGGAACTGCCCGAGCCGGGAAGGCCGTCCCTCACCGGTCCCGGTCTTGGCCTTTCGGACGTCTGGCCTGGTCTGAGCACGGGGACGATCGGTCCCATGTAGGCCTCGGGAGGTGACTCCGTGCCGACGGTCCGGGCCCGGGGGGTCAGTTGGCCGAGGTCGCTCTCCCAGAGGTAGACGGTCGACTGGTCGCAGTCGGTCACCTCGGGAATGGTGTCCGCCAGCAACTGCACCAGCTCGGACAGGGTGGTCACCCGGGAGAGAGCCTCGGAGAAGGACAAGAGGGTCCGAGCCGTCGCATCGCTGCGCTTGGACTCGGAGATGACGCCGAAGACGTCGAGGGCGGTGGCCGCGTACTCTGCGAACAGCCCCAGCAGTCTCGACTCCGAGGGCGGGGGGACGGCTCCCGGAGGAAGGAACTCGACGAGCCGGCCGTAGCGGTGCCGGCGTGAGGCGATGTCCACGATCAGCCGCGAGCCGCCGGCGTCGTCCGCATGGTCCCGCCACAGCTCGACCGCCAGATCCTGGGCCTCGTCCGGCCCCAAGCCCCGATTGTGGAGCTGCACCGGAGTCCCGGGTCGGACGCGGACCATCAGCAGGTACCTGTCGGCTGACACCACCGCGTCCGCTCGGGCCGCGATCTGGGTGAGCAGCGAGTCGACGTCGTCATCCAGGAGCTCGAGGGCCGTAGCCGATGCTCCCTCGACCAACACCTCCATCTTGTCCAGCTCGGCCCGCAGCTCGGCGACCGTGGCATCCACGGCACCCACCGCATCCACCGCATCCATCGCATCAACTACATCAACTGCACCGCGCCCATCCACGGCGTCGGGCGCCTCCGCCGCCACCG
>DASZJN010000021.1:0-9568 GCA_035948045.1 Acidimicrobiales bacterium
GCGAGCGACCGGCCGACCAGGTCCGAACCATGGTCCGTGACGGCCTGGCCCGCACGGGGTATGACGAGGTCGCGCTGACCTCGCTGTCCAGCGCCGACTACTCCGGCATCGAAGAGACGGTGACCTCGATCATCGACGATCCCTCCTGCTCGGGCCAGGTGTCGGTGAGCCTGCCCAGCCTGCGGGTGGATGCCTTCACGGTGGGCACGGCCGCCCAGATCCAACGGGTTCGGCGAACCGGCCTGACCTTCGCCCCCGAGGGCGGGACGTGGCGCATGCGCCAGGTCATCAACAAGCTGATCCGCGAAGAGGATCTCTACGCGGCCGTGGACGCGGCCTTCAGCCAGGGTTGGAGGCGGGTCAAGCTCTACTTCCTCATCGGCCTCCCCACCGAGACCGATGAGGACACCCTGGGCATCGTGGAGCTGGCCAAGCAGTGCGTGGCCATCGGACGCCGCTACCACAAAGGGGTGACGGTGACCGCCTCGGTGGGGGGCTTCGTCCCCAAGGTACAGACCCCGTTCCAGTGGTTCGGGCAGAACACGATCGAGGAGCTGAACCGCAAGGTCCGCCTAATCCGCGACGCCGCCCGGCCGGTGCGCGGCCTCACCGTCCGGTGGCACGATCCCAAGGCCACCGCGGCCGAGGGCATCGTCAGCCGGGGCGATCGACGGATGGGGCCGGTGATCGAGCAGGTGTGGCGGCGGGGGGGCACCTTTCAGGAGTGGACCGAGCACTTCGACCTCGAACTGTGGACGGATGCCCTGGCCGACCAGGGGATGTCTCTCGAGGATGCCGTCTACCGCCACCGGAGCGAGTACGAGGCGCTGCCCTGGGATCACCTCTCGGCCGGGCTCCACCGCGACTTCCTGTGGCAGGACTGGGTGGACGCCCTGGCCCAGCACGGGCTCGAGGACTGCCGCTGGACCCCGTGCTACGACTGCGGGGCCTGCACCGGATTCGGCATCGAACACGTGGTCGCCTCGGCGGTGCCCCCGGCCGGCGGAAGCCAGGGCACGGGGCAGGATCTCTCTACCGGGGGCCAGGTACCGGTACGATTTCTCCCGACGGTGCCATCCGGTGCCGTTTCGGCCTCCGGGTCGAACCAGGGAGCCGCCGTGCGGGTCGGAGTGGGGAGGAGCTGAGATGCGCATACGTCTTCGCTTCACCAAACTCGGCAAGATCCGTTTCACCAGCCAGCGGGACGTGGCCCGCATGTGGGAGCGGGCATTGCGGCGGGCCGAGCTCCCGTTGGCCTACACAGCGGGATTCTCGCCGCGGCCCCAACTCAGCTTCGGGCTGGCCCTCCCCACCGGGTGCGAGTCGCTGGCCGAGTACCTCGACGTGGTCCTCGACGAGCACCGGCCCGAGACCGCCGACGTCGAGGTGTCGGGGCTGCCCGCCCGCCTCACCGACCTGCTGCCCGAAGGCATCGACGTCGAGGAGGCGGCCCCGGTGGATCGCCGGGCCGACTCGCTGCAGCAACAGGTCACCTCGTGCTCGTGGACGATGCGGGTTGGCGGGGTATCGCGCCGCCGACTCGAAGAGCAGGTGGAATCGCTGCTGGCTGCCCCCGCGGTTCTGATCGTGCGGGAGCGGAAGGGGCGCGAGGAGCTGGACGACCTCCGACCGTCGGTGCTGGCCTTGGCCGTCTCCGACGATCCGGCACCGGATTCCGACCACGTCGGCCCCGGGGGTCCGTCGTCGGTAGGGGTGGTGGCGGAGCTCGCCACCCAGCCCCGTGGGGTCCGGCCCGTCGAGTTGGTCCGCGGCCTGGTTGCCGTGTCCGGGCCCTCGCCGGAGGGCAGGTCGGCGGGTGTGACCCTCGAACCCGGAAGCAATGTGGGAACCCCGGTCCTCGACCGGGCATGCAGAACTCAACAGTGGATCGAGCGCGATGGCGCCCGCCAGGAGCCCCTCCAACGCAGGGGACACCTGGCCGGTGCCGACCGCGCCGTGCACGCTCTGGAGCGTGCATCATGAGCAGGATCAGAAGGGAATTCGATGTCAGATGCACCAATCGGGTCACCGGTGGGGGTCCCGGCGGAGTCGCCGGGGTCTTCGACCGTGGCCCCCGACAAGACAACCCAGGACAAAGCCGGTGACGCCGTACCGGCGCGCTCGGCGGACACCCCGATCGCCGAAGGGCTGACCTCTTCGAGCGAGAGCGGGGCCAGCAGCACCAACGGACTCGACACCGGCACCGCCGGGGCGAATCAGAGTAGTGGTGACCTGCCGAATCGCAGACGACGCGGCTCCCGGGGCGGACGGGGACGCGGCCGGCCCGCCGCAGGGGTGGCCCAAGCCGCGGGAGAACAGGGGCAGGGCGCACTGGGTCCGGGTGAGGGCGAGGCCGAGCCGGCCGACACGCCGGCGACCATGGCGCCGCCGGCCCCGGTGGCCCCGGTGGCCGCGGGTGAGAGCGGCCCGCCCCGAGTGGCCCCGGCACGACCGAAGATCGGCGACAGCCGACCGGCGCGAGCACCCGGCAACGGGGTCGCACCAGGCAGTGGAGCCGGCGGCGCAGGGGACGCCGAGGGCGGGAGGCCGGACTCCCCGTCGGCCGGTCGCGGCGAGGGACGATCGAACGGAGGAGGGCGCTCCCGCCAGCGGGCGGGTAACCAGACCGGCTCCCCCACCGGCCCGGGTCCGACGTCCAAGGTCGCAGAGACGAGGACGGGCGCCGGCGGCACCACGCCGCGCCCGCAGGCGGGACCCAGGCCGGAAGGCCGTCGAGGTGGGCGCGAGCGCCGGGGCAAGGCCGTCGGGCGGTACATGATCTGCGTCCACGTGCGCCCGGAGGTGACCCAGATCGCCCTCCTGGAGGGGCGCACGCTGGTCGAGCACTACGTGTCCAGGGCTTCGGATGACGCCACCCAGATCGATGGCAACATCTACCGCGGTCGGGTCCAGAACGTGCTGCCCGGCATGGAGGCGGCCTTCATCGACATCGGCACGCCCAAGAACGCCGTCCTCTACCACGGCGACGTCCGCTACGACACCGACGACGTGGAGTCGGGGAGCTCGTCGGGCCAGCCCCGGATCGAGCAACTGCTCCGCCCCGGCCAGACCATCCTGTGCCAGGTGACCAAAAACCCCATCGGGGCCAAGGGCGCCCGGCTCACCCAGGAGGTCTCGCTGCCCGGGCGGTTCGTGGTGCTGGTCCCCAACAGCACGGCCTACGGCATCTCCAAGCGCCTCGAGGACGGTGAGCGCAAGCGGCTGCGCCGGATCGTCGACGCCATCCGGCCCCAGGGGCACGGGCTCATCGTCCGCACGGCGGCGGCGGGAGCCAGTGCCGACGAGTTGGCCAATGACGTCGAACGACTGGTGGCCCAGTGGGAGGCCATCGCGGCCGAGTCCAAAAAGGGCCAGGGGCCGGCGCTCCTCTATCGTGAGCCGGCCATCGCCGTCCGGGTCATCCGTGAGGAGCTCAACCGCGAGTACCGGGCGGTGGTCATCGACGATCTGGCCCTCTACGAGCAGGTCCGCGACTACGTCGGCGCCGTCAACCCCGAGCTGGCCGACCGGGTGGAGTACTTCGACCCAGAGGTGGAGGCCCTCCCCGTCTTCGAGCGCTATCACGTCCACGAGCAGCTGCACAAGGCCCTCGACCGCAAGGTCTACCTCCCGTCGGGCGGATCGCTGGTCATCGACCGCACCGAGGCGCTGACCGTCATCGACGTCAATACCGGCAAGAACGTCGGGACGACCAACCTGGAGGAGACGGTCTACCGCAACAACCTCGAGGCGGCCGAGGAGGTGGCCCGCCAGCTGCGCCTGCGGGACATCGGCGGCATCATCGTGATCGACTTCATCGACATGGAGATCAGGGAGAACCGCGACAAGGTGGGCAGTGCCCTGCGGTCGGCGCTGGCCAGGGACAAGACCCGCACCCAGGTCTTCGACATCTCGGAGCTGGGCCTGGTGGAGATGACCCGGAAGCGGGTCTCCGAGGGACTGATCGAGTCGATGTCGACCACCTGTGAGGTCTGCGGCGGGAGGGGAATCGTTTTCGACGACCCGGAGATGTAGACTCTCGCTCCTATGTATGCCGTCATCAAAACCGGAGGCAAGCAGGAGCGGGTGGCCGAGGGCCAGCAGCTCCGTGTGGAGTTGCTGGGGCAATCCCCCGGGTCAGAGGTGACCTTTGCGCCGGTGCTGGTGGTCGACGGCGACACGGTCCTGGCCACGCCGGCACAGCTGGTCGGCACGTCGGTGACCGCCACCGTGGTGGGCGAGGAGCTCGGGCCGAAGATCCGGGGCTTCACCTACAAGAACAAGTCGAACCAGAGCACCCGGTGGGGTCACCGCCAGCGGTACTCGACGATCTCCATCACCTCGATCAGCGCGGCCGGCTGATCGGCTGGCAGGCTTCCCTCCCCGCCGGTGGCGAGGTGGCCGATCCGGTCCCAGGCAGGTTTGACGGCGGCCAGCGAACGAACCGACGAACGAAGCGAGTGACCAGACCGACTGGTCCGCTCGAGTACAAGGAGTAGTTGACATGTCCAAGACCAAGGGTGGCGGTTCGACCCGCAATGGGCGCGACTCCAACGCGCAGCGGTTGGGAATCAAGACGTTCGGCGGCACCACGGTGCAGGCGGGGGCCATCATCGTCCGTCAGCGAGGCACCAAGTTCCATCCGGGCCTCAACGTGGGCCTGGGCGGCGACGACACCCTCTTCGCCCTGGCCGATGGCACGGTCAGGTTCACCAACCGGAAGGGCCGGAAGCTGGTCGACGTCGTCGCCGGCGACTGACGTCGAGAGACCCGACACAGAGATTTAACCCTCCGCTGGAGGTTGCGAACCCGGGCCGGGCGGTACGCTCCCGGTCATGCCCGTCTCCGACCCTGTCGTATCGGACCGGGGCCGGCCCGACGGTCCCGAGCCCAGCCGGGCGCTCAGCTTCGACGGGTGCGTCAACTTCCGGGACCTCGGCGGCTATCGGACCGGCGACGGCCGGCGCGTCGGATGGCGGCGCCTCTTCCGGGCCGACGGCCTCCACCGGCTGAGTGAGGCGGACCGTGTCCAGCTCATCGGGCTGGGGATGGCCACGGTGATCGACCTCCGCACCGTCGACGAGGCCGAGCAACGCGGGCGGTTCCCGGTCGACCTGGTCCCGGTGCGGTATGTGGACCTGCCGCTGACCGACGTCCTCCCGTCCGCCGAGGATCTCCCCTCGTGGGGAGAGGCCTCCTACGTGGCCAGGCGCTATGTCGAGATGGTCTCGCACGGGGGCCCGGCCCTGACCGGGGCCATCGAGGCCCTGGCCTCCGCCGGCTCGCTGCCGGCGGTCTTCCACTGCAGCGCCGGCAAGGACCGCACCGGTGTGCTGGCCGCCCTCATCCTGGCGTTCCTGGGCGTTCCCGATGCGACCATCGTCGAGGACTACGCCTTGAGCGCGGCGGCCATGGGCCACCTCTTGGAGCGACTGAAGGCCGAGTATCCCGAATCGGTGGAGGAGGTCGAGCGCTACGCGCCGGCCATCCTCAAGGTAGTGCCCGCCACGATGGAGGAATTCCTGGCTGCCATGCGGGCCGAGCACGGAACCTACGACGCACTGGCCAAGTCCCTCGGGGTCTCCGATGCGATGGCCCGGCTGCGGGTGCTCGTGCTCGAGGAACCCTGAGCACGGGCCAACTTCGTCGGGAAACCGGGGGTCCGCCCTGGCCTCACCACCATCGGTGGTCGCACCCCCCGTCCGTTAGATTGGGACGGTGACCGCTGTCATCGACTCGGATCAGCACCTGTTCGAGACGCGGACCCTCTGGGCCGACCACATCGACCCGTCGTTCCGAGACCAGGCGCTCGCCATCGTAGACGACGACCTCGGCTACCCGTGGCTCACCTGGCAAGGGCAGCGCCTCGACCTCGCCGACGTGCAGATGCCCGGAGACACGGCGGCGGTGGGCCGGTGTCGCCAACGGTACCGGCAGCATCTGCCTCCGGAGTACTCCTACGACGACGTGCTCCCCGCCCACTACTGGGAGCCGTCGGCGAGAGCGCGACAGGTGAGCGACATGGGACTCGACGGGGCCGTGCTGTTCCCGAACTACGGGCTGCTGTGGGAGCGCCGCCTGTCTGAGTCGCTCGGCGCCCTCACGGCCAACATGGCGGCGTGGAACCGCTGGTGCGCCACGGTGGTGGCCGATGGCGCCGGTCGGCTCCATCCGGTGGCCCACCTCACCTTGAGGGACGCCGAGTGGCTCGAGGCCCAGCTGTCGGCGCTGTCGGCCGCAGGAGTGCGGCTGGGCATGATCGCCCCCGCCGCCGTCGACGGACGGCCCCTGTCGCATCCCGACCACGATCGGCTGTGGGCGGCCTTCATCGACCACGGCGTGACACCGGTCTTCCACGTGGCCGACCAGCCCCGCATCCTCGACGACGCGTTCTACGCCGATGCCGCCGACTCCTTCGTGCCCACCCTCGAGTCGATCTTCCTGTGGGTGCCCCCGGCGGTGGCCACCACCGACCTCATCGTCAACGGCGTGCTGGACCGCCACCCCGAGCTGCGCATCGGGATCGTCGAGCTCTCGTCGATCTGGGTGCCGCAGTTCCTGATGATGCTCGACGGTGGATGGGACTTCACCTCGGCCCTCAACGGTCGGGTACCGGCGGATCTGGAGCTGCGTCCGAGCCAGTACTTCCACCGCCAGGTACGGGTCTCGTCCTTCTCGTACGAGCAGCCGGCTCGGCTGACGGCGAAGTCCGGCGACCTGTTCATGTGTTGCAGCGACTATCCCCACTCAGAGGGAACCGCCACTCCGCTCGAGGACTACGGGCGCGATGGCGGCTCACCCGAGAGCGCCCCCGGCTTCTTCCACGACAACGTGGCCGCCCTGCTCGCCGGTTGAACAGGCTCGGGCGACGCCTGGCGGATTGCGCCCACGGCGAGCCTCCACCCATTGGTGCGACGGCGCGTGCCGCCTGGGATGCGGCAAGCCCGGCGCGCAGAACGGGAGGGGGACCTCCGATCAGTAGGATCGACCCATGTCCGGCTTCGTCGACGAGGCGCAACTGCACGTCAAAGCCGGCGACGGCGGAGCTGGCGCGGTGGCGTTCCGCCGCGAGGCCCACGTGGACAAGGGGGGCCCAGACGGTGGCGACGGCGGCCGCGGCGGCAACGTGTGGCTGGTGGCCACCACCAACCAGTCCTCGCTACTCGGCTTCAGGGACCATCCCCACCGACGCGGCGGGGACGGCGGCCACGGGGGCGGGAAGAAGAAGCACGGGGCGCGGGGCGCCGACCTCGAGGTTCCGGTCCCCGTCGGCACGAGGGCCATGGGCCCGGACGGGGCCATCCTGGTCGATCTGGTCAACCCCGGCGACCGGTGGATGGCCGGGGAGGGCGGCCGTGGGGGACGGGGGAATGCCAGCTTCCTGACCAACCGGCGCCGGGCCCCAGCCTTCGCCGAGCAAGGGGAGAAGGGTCACGAACAGTGGTACGACCTCGAGCTGGCCCTGGTCGCCGATGTGGCCCTGGTGGGATTCCCCAATGTGGGCAAGAGCACCCTCATCTCCCGTATCTCCGCGGCCAAGCCCAAGATCGCCGACTATCCGTTCACCACCCTTGAGCCCCACCTGGGCGTGGTGCGGGCCGACGACGAGTCCAACTTCACGGTGGCCGACATCCCCGGTGTGGTGGAGGGCGCCGCCGAGGGCAAGGGCCTCGGCCATCGGGTCCTCCGCCACATCACCCGCTCGCGGGTGTTGGTGGTGCTGGTCGAGCTGGATCCGGTCACGGGTGTCCCGCCGGCCGAGCAGCAGCGGGTGCTCCTCGACGAGCTGGAGCGGTATCAACGTGACCTGGTGGACCGGCCGCGCCTGGTGGTCGGGTCCAAGGCCGACATGGTCGAACCGGCCCACGGGGGGTTCGGGACGCTGCGACCGGACCTCGTCATCTCGGCGGTGACCGGGCTGGGCATCAGCCAGCTGGTGGGGAGGCTCGCCCAGCTGGTGGCGGCGACTCGGGCCGCGGAGCCCGAGCCGGACGGGACCATCGTCATCCACCGGCCCCTCCCCGACGGATTCACGGTCGAACGCATCGAGGAGGGTGTCTACCGGGTGGTGGGCAAGGTGGCGGAGCGGGCCGTGGCCCTCAACGACGTGACCACCGACGAGGCCGCCGACTACGTGCAGGGCCGCCTGCGCCGCATCGGCGTCGACCGGGCGCTGGCCCGGGTCGGGGCCCGCGACGGGGACCTGGTCCACATCGGTGATCTGTCGTTCATCTGGTATCGCGACCAACCGGAGTTCACCGGTGACGCCGGCGGGCGTCGCCGCCGGCCGTGGTAACGGCCGCCGGGGTGTCGGCCCCGTCTCCACCCCGGACCGTGGTGGTCAAGATCGGTTCGTCGTCGGTGACCACCGGGTCGGGGCGAGTGGACACCGACGCCATCGAGAAGCTGGCGGCAGAGGTGGCCGGTGCCCGCGCCGCCGGCGACCGGCTGGTGGTGGTCACCTCCGGAGCCATCGCGGCCGGATGGACCACCCTGGCACCTGACCAACCCCGGCCCTCGGATCCTGCCACCCTCCAGGCGGTGGCGGCGGTGGGCCAACACCTGTTGATGCAGGTGTGGAGCCACGCCCTCCAGCGCCATGGGCTGACGGCCGGGCAGGTGCTGCTGGCCCCCCTCGACTTCGTGCACCGCAGCCAGTACCTGCACGCCCGCCAGACGCTGGCCCGACTGCTCGAGCTGGGGGTCGTCCCGGTGGTCAACGAGAATGACGCCGTGGCCGACGAGGAGATCCGGTTCGGTGACAACGACCGCCTGGCCGCTCTGGTCGCCCACCTGGTCGGCGCCCAGCTGCTGGTGTTGCTGACCGACACGGCCGGGTTGCTCACCGAGGATCCCCGGCACACCAGTGGAGGATCGCTGATCGAGGAGGTCGTGGAGATCGACCACGAGCTCGAGCGCATCGCCGGGGGACCCCGCTCCGCCGTTGGCAGTGGTGGGATGGGTTCGAAGCTGGCCGCGGCCAAGATCGCTGTGTGGTCGGGCGTGGAGGCGGTCATCGCCGACGCCTCGCGGCCCGGGGTGCTGGCCGCGGTGACCGGCGCGTCCCCCGGCGTCGGAACCCGGTTCCGGCCTCATGAGCGCCGGCTGCCCGCCCGCAAGCTGTGGATCGCCTTTGCCGTCGGTGCCTCGGGGACCATCGTCGTGGACGCCGGTGCCCGGCGGGCCCTGGTCGAGCGGGGCCGTTCGCTGTTGTCGGCGGGCGTGCGCTCCGTCCGCGGTGGCTTCGGGGTCGAGGATGCCGTCGAGATCGTCGATCCCGACGGGGCGGTCTTCGCCAAGGGCCTGGTCCGCCTGTCGTCGTCCGACGTTGCCCGGTGGGCCGGCCGTCGGTCGGACGAGCTCCCCGAAGACGTGTCCCCCGAGGTCGTCCATCGGGACGACATGGTGGTGCTCGAATAGACGCAGCCGTGCCTCCGGCTCCGGGGTCCGAGGCCTGGGAAGTACGCTGACACGGTGCTATCGAGCCTGCCTTCCCAACTGGTCGACCTCGGGCAGCGCGCCCGGGTGGCGAGCCGACTCGTGGCCCGGTCCTCGTCGGCCGCCCGGG
>DASZJN010000022.1:0-4634 GCA_035948045.1 Acidimicrobiales bacterium
GGCGTGCTGGCCGGCAACCGTACGAGAGAGGGTGCCCGCAACACCACCCGCTCGGACACCGACGGGTTCACCGACTACCTCTACAGCCAGCCCACCGACTTCGACGTGGTCGAGCGGGTGGCCGAGGTCGCCACCGAACGCTACGTGCCGCCGGCACAGGTGGCGCTGGCCTGGCTCCTGCAACGGCCGGGAGTCACCGCCCCCATCGTGGGTGCCACCAAGCTGGGCCACCTCGTCGACGCCCTGGCCGCCGAGCAACTGGAGCTCGGCGATGACGAGGTGGCCAGGCTCGAGGAGCCTTACGTGCCTCACCCGGTACTCGGTCACTTCTGAGGAGCTGGTCACGTCCGGCTGCGTGTACGGTGCCCATGGTCAGGCCTTCCCTGGCCGCAGCATCGGAGAGGAGCGCGATGACGGTGGACCACCCGATGGGAGTCGACTTCCACTTCGACATCATGTGCCCGTACGCCTACCACACGTCGCTGTGGATGCGCGAGGTCCGCGACCTGACCGGCATCGACGTGCGCTGGCGGTTCTTCAGCCTCGAAGAGATCAACCGCGCCGAGGGCAAGAAGCACCCCTGGGAGCGCGAATGGTCCTACGGATGGTCGATGATGCGGATCGGGGCCTACCTCCGTCGCCAGGACATGAGCCTCCTCGACCGGTGGTATACCGCGGCGGGCCGAGCCCTCCACGTCGAAGGACGGAAGCCCCACCGGCCCGAGGTGGCTGAGGTTCTGCTCACCGAGCTCGGTCTCGACCCCGGGATCGTCAAGGCGGCCATCGACGATTCCTCGACCGGTGACGAGGTTCTCCGCGAACACCAGAACGTCACGTCCAAGGGAGGCTTCGGGGTCCCGACCCTCATCTTCGACGACGGTCAGGCCCTCTTCGGTCCGGTCCTGGTCAATCCCCCCGCCGGCGCCGAGGCGGTGCGTCTCTGGGAGCACGTCACCGGTTGGCTCCAGTTTCCCCACCTGTACGAGATGCAGCGTCCCAAGAGCCCGGCGGACATCGACACCATCGTCACGGCCTTCGCTCCCTATCTCGAAGCGCGCGACTGGTTCTCCGTCCAGCGGGCCACACCGTGACGCCGGTGCCGCATTCGGGCGGGCGCCGGCACCGCGGCTGAGCGGGCGATGGTCGCCGTGCACGGAGCCGACCTTCCCGACGCCGCCACGGTATGGGAGGAGTCCACCGCCGGCGCCGTCCGCACCGGGTCCCGGGGGACCAGCCCTCGCGCCCTGCAGACCATGGTCCTCGCCACCGGCAATTCCGACGGGGGACCATGCTGATCGTGGTCGGGCCGGTCGGGGCCGAGCAGCACGAACGGCGTCGACATCCGGAACGGCCGAGTCGGATCGGGGCCGTGATGGAAGGCGTCGCCGACCTCCACCTCGACTCCGACCTGGTGGAGATCCCCTCCCGACCCGCCGAGATCGATGAGCTCAGCCGGGTGCACTCGGCCGACTACCTCGAGCGACTTCATCGGTTCAGCGCCGGAGGCGGTGGATCTCTCGACGCCGACACGTATGCCACCGCCCAGTCGTGGGACGCAGCGCGTCTGGCCGCCGGGGGTGGGTTGGTGGCCATCGACGCACTCAGGTCCCGCGGCACGGGGGTGGCCATCGTGGCCGCCCGCCCCCCCGGGCACCATGCCCTCTTCGATCGGGCCATGGGCTTCTGTCTGCTCAACAACGTGGCGGTAGCAGCCGCATCCCTGGCCGCGGCTGGAGAACGGGTGCTGATCGTCGATTGGGACGTCCATCACGGCAACGGCACCCAGGCGATCTTTTGGGATCACCCTGACGTCCTCTACGTCTCCACCCACCAATGGCCGTTCTACCCCGGCACCGGTCGGGCGGACGACATCGGAGGGCCACGCGGGAGAGGAAGCACCATGAACCTCCCGCTGCCCGCCGGCACCACCGGTGACATCATGGGACGAGCCTTCGACCAGCTGGTGGTGCCGGCGGTGACCGACTTCAAGCCCTCCTGGGTGCTGGTCTCAGCGGGATTCGACGCCCATCGGGACGATCCCCTGGCCGAGATGGCCCTGTCGGCGGGAGACTTCGCCCAGCTGGCCCGGATCACCGCCGAGTTCGCGCCGGCCCCCGGGCGTATGGTGCTGTTCCTCGAAGGAGGGTACGACCTCGAGGCGCTGCGGTCATCGACATCCGCCACCCTCGGCGCCCTGGTCGATGCCGCACCTCCTTCGGAGGCTCCGACGACTGGAGGTCCCGGTGCCGATCAGCTGCGCCAGATCGAGACGGTGCGCCGAGCCGCCCTGCAGCGATCGGCGTGATGGAATGGACCTTGATCCGCCACCATGACCAGCGAATCGCTCAACCAGGTCATCTCTGGCATGCCGGCGGACTTCGCCGATCCGCGTGATGACTACCTGAAGACCAGGCAGAAGTTCGCCCCGCTGCACAGCCAACCCCTCAAGCCGGACACATCGGTACGCATCTCAGAGGTGGGAGGCGTCCGCGCCGGTTGGCTGACGACTTCCTCGAGCGATCCTGACCGCGGAGCCGTCCTCTTCTTCCACGGGGGCGCCTTCGTCTCCTGCGACCTCGCCGCCTATCTCTTCTACGCCGAATTCGTGGCCGACGGAGTCGGGGTCCCGGTGCTGACCGTCGACTACCGGCTGGCACCCGAGCACCCCTATCCTGCGGCGTTGGATGACTGCATGGCGGCCTACGAGGGCCTCCTCGACCAGGGCCAGGCGCCCGAGCGTCTCGTCCTGGTGGGCGACTCATGTGGGGGAGGTCTGGCCTTGGCCACCCTCCTCCGGGCCCGAGACGGCGGCCTCCCGCTGCCGGCCGGACTGGTCTGCCTGTCCGGCTGGATCGACCTCGACACCTGCGGCTACGGGCCCGACGGACCGCGTGGCCCGGACCCGTTCATCTCCGAGGGGTTCCTGAGAGCCCGGGCCTTGGACTACCTCGGAGCCGGCGGCGACACCCATGGCGCGTGGGCCTCCCCCGGACGGGCGGCCCTCGACGGGCTGCCCCCCCTCCTCTTCCAGGTCGGCGAGACCGATGTGTGCCGCCTCGACGCGGAACGAACGTCGGGGCGCGCCCGGGACGCGGGCGTGGACGCGCAACTCGATGTGGTGGCGGGCGGAGTCCATGGCATCCAGGGACTGGTCAGCCTCGGCGTTCCCGAGGCGATAGCCGCGTGGCAGTCTGTCCGCAGTTTCACCGATGGCTGCCTTCCCCGCTGAGACGGCACCCCCACTCCGCTGATCTACCTCGTCGGGGACGCGCGGCGGCGATCCCTCGGGGACATCCGGGAAAGGTCAGCAGCGTGGATCACCACGTGTCCACACAGGATCGCTTCTTGCCAGTTCGCGGGGGTGGCGGTGGCGCGGCCCGGAGCGCATCGACGATCCTCCGGCGCGAGTCCGCGGGGTCGATCACGTCGTCGATCTCGAAGGCCGTCGCCACATTGATGGCCCGCCCGTGGTGGTAGGCCCGTTCGACCATGCTCTGGAACTGGGCCTCCCGCTGCTCGGGATCCTCCACCGCTTCGAGCTCCCTTCGGAATCCGAGTCGGACAGCGCCCTCCAAGCCCATGCCGCCCAGTTCGCCGCTCGGCCACGCCACGGTGAAGATCGGCGAACGGAAGCTTCCCCCGGCCATGGCCTGAGCGCCCAGCCCGTATCCCTTGCGCAGCACCATGGTGAAGAAGGGGACGGTGAGGCTGGCCCCGATCACGAAGAGGCGGCCGAAGTGGCGGACCTGGGCGGTCCGCTCCGCCTCGGGGCCGACCATGAAGCCCGGCGTATCGCACAGGAAGAGGATCGGGACGTCGTGGGCGTCGCATAGCTGGAGAAAGCGGGCGGCCTTGTCGGCTCCATCGCTGTCGATGGCACCGCCGAGGTGGCCGGGGTTGTTGGCGACCACACCGACGGTCCTGCCCTCCACTCTGACCAGGGCGGTCACCATGCCCCCGGCGAACCCCTGGCGCAATTCCAATACCGAGTCGTCGTCAGCCAGGATGCCGAGCAGACGCCGAACGTCGTAGACCCGCAACCGCTCCTCAGGAACGGCCGAGCGGAGCAGTCGCTGGTCGGCGCAGGACCATCCCTCGCTGGGCCCCTGGAAGTACGAGAGGTACGAACGGGCCAGGCGAACGGCATCGGCGTCGTCGTCGGCCACCAGGTCCACGACCCCGTTGGGGACCTGGACATCGAGGGGGCCGACCGCCTCGGGCCCATAGCTCCCGAGCCCGCCCCCTTCGATCATGGCCGGTCCACCCATTCCGATGGAGGCATCCCTGGTGGCGATGATCACGTCGCAGCAGCCAAGGAGGGCGGCGTTGCCGGCAAAGCACCATCCGGATGCGATCCCCACCATGGGCACCAGGCCACTCAACCGTCCGAACAAGGCGAAGGCCATGGTGTCGAGACCGGTGATGACGGCATAGTCCGTATCCCCGGGCCGGCCTCCCCCGCCCTCAGCAAACAGGACCACCGGCAATCGCAGGCGCTCGATGAGCTCGAACAGGCGGTCCTTCTTCCGATGGTTCTGTTGGCCCTGGGTGCCGGCCAGCACGGTGTAGTCGTAGGAGAGTACGGCGCACGACGATCGCCGGTCATCGAACTGGCTCCCGTTCACCCTACCGAT